>NZ_CP120467.1:1045000-1345000 GCF_029983095.1 Enterococcus montenegrensis | reverse complement strand
CTGCAGGAATAATTGCCATTTTAGGACGTTTTTTTAATGGTGCGATACCATTCACAACTTCGTTAATAGTACCATCACCACCTGCTGCAACAATTAAATCAAAACCAGCTTTAGCAGCACGGGTAGCTTCATTTTTAGCTGAGTTTGGTTCAGGAGTTGTTGCAAAAGCACTAGCTTCAAAACCGGCTTGTTCCAATACCTGCAAGATATCGGCCAAGCTGCGTTTTGTTGCCTCTTTACCTGATGTTGGATTGTAAATCACGCGTGCTTTTTTCATACTCTTATTAGCGTTTGGCCAATTCAGTCTGTAACAATTGGTTAACCACGGCCGGATTCGCTTTCCCTTTCGTTTGTTTCATAATTTGTCCCACTAGAAAGCCAACTGCACGATCTTTACCATTTTTAAAGTCTTCAATTGATTGCGCATTGCTATCTAACACTTCATTAATAATTGGCAATAATTGAGCAGGATCAGATAACTGTACTAATCCTTTTGCTTTTACAACTTCACTGGCATCGCCACCGTTTTGAATTAATTCTCGGAAGACTTTTTTAGCGATTTTAGAGCTGATTGTGCCATCTTGAATTAAGACAATCATACCTGCTAAGTTTGCTGGTGTAAGTTTTGTTTCTTCTAATTCTAGCTTTTCACTATTTAAATAAGCAGAGACTTCACCCATCAACCAGTTGGATGCAAGTTTGGCATCTGCACCTTTTTGTAATGTTGCTTCAAAGAAATCAGACATTTCTTTTGTTAAAGTTAAGACTTTAGCATCATATTCTGGTAAACCAAAATCATTCATATAACGTAAGCGACGAGAAGCCGGTAATTCAGGTAATGTTGCTTTTACTTTTGTGATCCATTCATCATCAATGACAAAACGAGGAATATCTGGTTCTGGGAAGTAACGGTAATCACTTGAACCTTCTTTGACCCGCATTAAAATTGTTTTGTTAGTTGTTTCATCAAAGCGACGTGTTTCTTGTTGAATTTCGCCACCTGAAAGTAAAACTTTAGCCTGACGTTTTTCTTCAAAAGCTAGTCCTTTTTTAACAAAGCTCATGGAGTTTAAGTTTTTTAATTCCGTTTTGGTACCAAATTCCTCTTGCCCGTAAGGACGAATCGAGATATTGGCATCACAGCGCATAGAGCCTTCTTCCATTTTTACATCTGAGACATCTGTAAATAAGATAATTGAACGTAACGCTTCTAAATACGCATACGCCTCTTCTGGAGAACGCATATCTGCTTCTGAGACGATTTCGATTAGCGGCGTTCCTTGACGATTTAAATCCACATAAGAGTAACCACCAATACCGTGCATATTTTTACCAGCATCTTCTTCTAAATGAACCCGCTCAATGCGAATTTTTTTCTTTTGGCCTTCTACTTCAATTTCAATCCAGCCATCATGTCCGATTGGTTGGTCAAATTGGGAAATTTGGTACGCTTTAGGATTATCTGGATAAAAATAGTTTTTACGGTCAAAGTGCGTTTCTTTTGAGATTTCACAGTTCAAAGCTAAAGCTGCTTTCATCCCGAATTCGACGGCTGCTTTATTCATGACTGGTAATACCCCTGGATAGCCCCAGTCAATTACGTTAGTGTTACTATTTGGTTCAGCCCCAAAGTGAGCTGGCGCTGGTGAAAAGATTTTAGAGTTGGTTTTTAGTTCCACGTGAACTTCTAACCCAATAACTGTTTCAAAATTCATTATTTATTCCCCCCTAAAATCACTGGTTTTTGTAAATGAAAGTCAGTAGCACCTTCAAATGCTGCTGCTGCTTGATACATTGTAGCTTCATCAAATTGTTTGCCGATAATTTGTAAGCCCACTGGTAATCCTTCAGAAAAGCCTGCTGGGATAGACATCCCAGGAAGTCCGGCTAAATTGACTGGAATTGTTAAAATATCACTCATATACATCGTGATCGGATCATTAATTTTCTCACCTAAGCCAAAAGCTACAGTTGGTGAAGCAGGTCCAATAATTAAATCGTAGTCATTAAAGACTTTGTCAAAATCTTGTTTAATTAAGGTCCGTACTTGTCCAGCCTTTTTGAAGTAAGCATCATAATAGCCAGCGCTTAACGAGAAAGTTCCTAACATAATTCGACGTTTGACTTCTGTACCGAAACCTTCGCTACGAGATTTTACGTAAACGTCTTCTAGATTTTCCACATTTTCAGCGCGGTATCCATAGCGAATGCCATCAAAACGTTGTAAGTTTGAGCTTGCTTCAGAAGAAGCGATAATATAATAAACCGCAACACCATATTTTGAATGGGGCAGACTAACTTCTTCAACTGTAGCGCCTAATTTTTCAAAAGTTGCCGCAGCTTTTTCAATCGCCGCTTTAACCCCAGGCTCCACACCTTCACCAAGATATTCTTTTGGCAAACCAATTTTTAAGCCTTTTACGCCTTTTTCAAGGTTAGCTGTAAAATCAGGAACTGAAATACCCGAGCTCGTGCCATCTTTTTCATCATAACCACTAATTGCATTTAAAGTCAGTGCGTTATCTTTCACGTTTTTCGTTAATGGTCCAATTTGGTCCAAAGAAGATGCAAAAGCGATTAAGCCGAAACGTGATACGCGACCATATGTCGGTTTCATCCCCACAATTCCATTAAAAGCAGCAGGTTGTCGAATTGAGCCACCCGTATCACTACCTAAAGAAACTAGCACTTCTCCTGCGGCTACTGCTGCGGCAGAACCGCCCGATGAACCACCGGGAACTTTTGTTTCATCCCAAGCGTTTTTGGTCTTTTTAAAATAAGATGTTTCACTACTACCGCCCATGGCAAATTCATCCATGTTTAATTTACCAACAGGAATCATATCAGCTTGATAAATTTTATCCATGACTGTTGCATCATAAATTGGTTCAAAATTAGATAAAATTTTAGAAGCAGCTGTAGTTAAAATATCCTTGGTTACAATATTGTCTTTAATCCCAATCGGAATACCCGCTAAAATATTATCTTCAGCAATTCCTTTTAAATCTAAAGCTTTTGCTTGTGCCAATGCTTTTTCTTCACTAACTGTAATAAAAGCATCCACTTTTGGTTCTGTTTCTTTAATGCGCGCAATTGTTGCTGCTGTTAAATCAGTGGCTGTGATTTCTTTTGCAACAAGTAAATCATGTAATTCGCTTAAATTTTTATCGTAAAAGTTTTCCATTAAGCGCCAGCCTCCCCATTGTCAATAATTGCCGGCACTTTAATAAAGCCGTCTTCTTTTTCTGGTACATTTTTCATTAAATCAGCCCGATTCATTCCAGCCTCTGCACGGTCAGGGCGCATAACGTTAACGGTTTCCACTACATTGGAAGTAAAGGGAACGCCGGTTGTATCAACTTCTTCTAAAAGTTCTACCATTTCGATAATTTTACCCAATTGATTGGTAAATTCTGCTGCTTCTGTTTCAGAAAATGAAAGTTTTGCAAGCTTTGCTACATGCTTAACTTGTTCTTCACTAATTGCCATACTACCCCTTCTTTCTTGCCACTAAGTATTTAAACGTGGTGTGTAAAATACTTTTTCTTTTCTATAATGAAATAATTCCGCCTATTTTTCAAGTCACTAATTGAAAATATAAGAAATAATCTCTTTTTGTTCGGGTTTTTTCGCTACGAAAGCTTGTGGTCCCTCCACAGAATTAATTTGAACTTCGACATTACCATTCACCGAGTCAAAAATTGACTCTACTTGTTTTCCGACATATTGCGTGAAACTTGTAATTTCAGTTTTACTATAATACTTTGTTTCAATCGTAATCGTTAAGTTTTCTGCCTGCTCATCGACATAATAAATCTCACCGGTAACACCTACTAAATTTGGAAAGAAATTTTGAACCGCCGATTGAAAAGAATTAAACTTCGTACTCATGCCATCTTGGGTCGCGATATTTTTGGCATCGGCAGCTACAGGAAGTGCCAAATGACTTTCGTTAACTCCTTTAAAATCAGCAATCGTCGTATCCCCGTTTTTGCTCACCGCGGTATAGATGTAATTTCCTCCGTTGATATCTTCTTTACTAGCTTGTTCAAAGATGCCAACCACGATGGGGATATTTTTCAAACCATCCATTTTACGTACTCTTGTAAGGACAGCGTTGATCGTTTTTCTAGCATTGGCCATCAATTCATCCCGGGAGATTTGCGTTTGACTATCATCGCCATAGTAAACTGAGTTAAAAGCAAAGCCCAAAGACATTCCCGCTAAAGTTTTCCCATCTTCTTTTAAGAAATCTTGTTCCATTAATTGTTGAAAAATGATAGGTTGGCTTTTGTCCGCAGGATTTAATCCTTGATTATTTTCGTCTGAATTACGTTCCAACCATTTTTCAATTGTATCATAGTCTAACTTTTGACCTTCTTGGAAAAAATATTTGTCAGGTGAAAAAGTCTGGTGGGATAAACGCAACAATCCTGTTTCAAAATTATCTTGATTGTAGCCACTGTTTAGTTTTGTGGCATTTAATTCTCTAGCTGCACTCGTTTTGTAACGACCATCATTAATCACAGCTTGATATTCGGAGCGGTCAATTCGACCAGTCGTCATATTTTCGCCATTATTTTTTCCGCCATTGTCTACATTTGTAACGCCTTTGTCTAAATTGCCGCAACCTGTAAGCAACAGTACTAATGCGCTTGTTAAAAACAATGATTTAATCTTCATTAACTAAACTCCTATCTAGCGCTTCTACCATCTGCTCTTCATTCCAGACAGTAATGCCTAACTCTTCTGCTTTTGAAAGCTTACTACCGGCATCTTCTCCCGCAACTACAATATCAGTTTTTTTCGACACGCTACCAGTAACTTTCCCACCAAGATTTTCAATTTTTTCTTTGGCTTCATTGCGATTGTAATGGGTTAATTTACCCGTTAAAACAATTGTTTTACCATTAAAAGGTGAATCAATTTCTGATTGCTGAACAACTCTTCCTTTAAAGGAGAAGTTAACGCCTGCTGTTTTTAACTCTTGTAGGAGTTCATGTACCTCTTCGTTTTCAAAATAAGTCACAACACTATCAGCAATTGTTTCACCCAAAGTATCCAGCGAGATGATGCTTTTTTTGTCTGCTATGGCAATTGACGCTAAGTCGCCAAAGTTTTCGGCTAAGATCTTTGCCGCTTTGGCACCAACATGGCGAATTCCTAAACCAAACAACAAACGCTCAACAGAATTATCTTTACTAGCGGCAATCGCTTGTAAAATATTGTTGGCCGATTTTTCTTTGATTTTAGGTAACGTCAACAACTGCTCACGCGTTAAACTATATAGCCCCGCAACATCGGTTAATAAGTGGTGGTCATACATTTGAGCCAGTACTTTGGGCCCTAAACCATCAATATTCATCGCGTCCCGGGAAACAAAATGACGTAAGCCTTCTTTGATTAAGGCAGGACATTTGGGATTAATACACCGTAAAGCCACTTCATCGTCTAAGTGGACCAACTCACTGCCACAAATTGGACAAGTAGTTGGAATTGAAACAGGCTGACTATCTTTTTTTCGTAAAGGCAAGACGACTTGCGCTACTTCTGGGATGATGTCACCGGCTTTGTAAATTGTAACAGTATCAAAAGTGTGCAAATCCTTTTGTTTAATAAAATCAACATTGTGCAAACTAGCCCGACTAACGGTAGTACCCGCTATTCTGACAGGCTCCATGACAGCGGTTGGGGTAATCACACCGGTTCGGCCAATTGACCATTCAATATCCAGTAATGTCGTTTGCGCTTCTTCTGGTGGAAATTTATAAGCAGCCGCCCACCGGGGTGCTTTAACTGTGAAGCCTAATTCATCTTGTTGGTGAAAATCATTGACCTTAATTACCACCCCATCGATTTCATATGGCAGTGTTGTCCGCCGTTTGTGGAATTCTTCGATATAAGCCCAAATTTCATCAATATTTTTGCATAGGCGCCGCTCTTTGTTAACGTGAAAGCCAACATTTTCTAATTGCTTTAAAGCAGTATATTGGTCATCAACATGTAGTGGTCCAAAATCAACTACTGTATATAAAAAAGTATCTAAATTTCGTTTGGCCGTGACTTTGGGATCTAATTGTCGTAAACTACCTGCCGCAGCATTCCGGGGATTAGCAAAAATCGCTTGTCCGGCTTCGTCTCTTTTTTCATTTAAAGCCACAAAGGATTTTTTGGGCATAAAACACTCACCCCGGACTTCAATTGTCAAAGGTTCTTGTAAACGCAACGGAATCGAACGCACCGTTTTTAAATTCTCGGTAATATTTTCGCCAACTGTTCCATCTCCACGAGTAGCCCCCCGAATAAAAAGTCCCTCTTCATAGCGTAATGTCACCGAAAGTCCGTCGATTTTCAATTCACAAACATACGTAACGTTTTCTCCTAACTCTTTTGTCACCCGGTTTGTAAAGGCGATGATCTCTTCTTTATTAAAGACATCATTCAAACTATATAAGGGCACATCGTGAACAACTTTTTCAAATCCTTGTAATACTTGTCCGCCTACCCGTTGTGTTGGTGAGTCAGGTGTCACAAGCTCAGGATAGCTTGCTTCGATGGCAACTAAATCGTGATAAAGTTTGTCATAGACATAATCTTCAACTGTCGGATTATCTTTAACATAGTATTCATAGGCATAGGTGTTTAATTCTTGTCGTAAAGCAGCTGCTTTTTTTGCTAATTCCGTTATAGATTCTGACATGCACACTTTTCCTTTCTAAAAACTAAACTTTTTCGATTGGGGCAAAAGCTGCTAACAGGCGTTTGATTCCTTGCTCTGGAAAAGCAACGTCCAATTCCATATCTTTTGCCGTCCCATTTGTTTTTACCACGGTTCCAACTCCCCATTTTTTATGGCGTAATTTATCTCCAACTTGCCAAGCTGATTTCTCGCCACCGGTATTTTGTTTTGCAGTTACCCCGGTAATAGACGGTTGTTGGTATGTTCTGGTTGCTTGAGCTTTTCTAGCAGAAAAAGGGCGACTATTTGCGGGCTGTGCTACTTGACCAGCTTTTGTAAGTAGGTCATCTTCAATTTCTTCTAAAAAGCGAGAAGGGCGGTTGTATTGGGTTTTCCCGTATAAGGTCCGAGTGAAAGCGTTCGTTAAATACAATTCCTCTTCTGCCCTTGTGATCCCTACATAAGCCAAGCGTCGCTCTTCTTCTAATTCACTTTCTTCCATTAGCGCTCGTGATAAGGGAAATACCCCTTCTTCTAAGCCAATTAAAAAGACAACAGGAAATTCCAGTCCTTTAGCAGCGTGAAGGGTCATTAACGTCACTTGACTATTTGACTCTTCAAAACTATCCACATCTGACAACAAAGCCAAATCATTTAAAAAGACCGATAATTTATCGTCTGCATTTTCTTCATCGCCGCTATTTTCCCGCTCGTAATTTTTATCAAATTCTTGTGTTACTGTTAAAAACTCTTCTAAGTTTTCTAAGCGGTTTTGGGCTTCTAGCGTGTTTTGGCGCTTCAATTCATCTTCGTAACCACTTTTTGCTAAGACCTCTTTGGTCAATTCGGTAACAGTTAAATAGGTGCGCATTTTTTGAAAGTTTGCGATTAGTTCGGCAAAATCAGCCAACTCTTTCCCTGCTTTACCACTAATATTGGCCAATGCTGAATTTTCAGCTGCTTCTAAAAGTGAAAAGCCGTGGAGATTACCAAATTGTCGCAATTTCTCTAACGAAGTAGTCCCAATACCGCGTTTTGGTACATTAACAATTCGTTCAAAACTTAATGAATCAGCGGGATTGGCAATGACTTGCAAGTATGCCAGAATATCTTTAATTTCTTTTCGATCGTAGAACTTATGGCCGCCTACCATTTTGTAAGGCATATTTGACTTCAATAACGTTTCTTCAACCACACGAGATTGGGCATTGGTCCGATATAAAATAGCGAAATCACCGTAATCACGTTTTTGTTCTTGTTTTTTTTGCTGAATTTCACTGACGATAAATCGTGCCTCATCTCGTTCATTGTCACCACGATAATAAGTGATTTTCTCGCCTGAATCGTTTTGTGTCCAAAGCTTTTTGTCTTTGCGATTTTGGTTATTTTGAATTACTTGGTTTGCGGCATTTAAGATATTTTGAGTGGAACGATAATTTTGCTCCAATAAAATAACTTTAGCGTCAGGATAATCTTTTTCAAAGTCCAAGATGTTTTGCATATCTGCTCCCCGCCAACCATAAATACTTTGATCGGCATCTCCCACCACACATAAATTGCGAAAACGCTCAGCCAGCATATTAACTAACGTATATTGGGCATGGTTGGTATCTTGATATTCATCAACATGGATATAATGAAATTTATTTTGATAATAGTGCAGTGATTCAGGATGCTCTTTAAATAAACGAATTGTATTCATGATTAAGTCATCAAAGTCCATACATTCATTTACTTTTAATTCTTGTTGATACATATCATAACAACGGGCAACAATCTCTTCAAAAAATGCACCTTGTTGTGCTTCATAATCACTTGGTGTTAAAAGTGCATTTTTAGCATTTGAAATCGCCGCTAAAATAGAGCGTGGATCATATTTTTTTGGATCGATATTCAATTCTTTTAAAACACGCTTCATTAAGGTTAATTGTTCAGAACCATCAATAATGGTAAAATTCCGCGAATAGCCAATATAATCTACCTCTCGTCGCAATATGCGAACACACATTGAGTGAAAAGTAGAGACCCAGACATCTTCACCACCAGCCGGGATAATTTTATTCACCCGTTCTTTCATTTCTTTAGCAGCTTTATTTGTAAAAGTAATCGCCAAAATATTCCAAGGATTTACTTCTTTTTCTTCAATTAAATACGCGATTCTATGAGTTAACACGCGGGTTTTACCACTTCCAGCTCCTGCCATGAGCAACAATGGACCTTCTGTATTTTTGACAGCTTCTTTTTGACGAGGATTCATTCCCTCTAATAATGGATTGGGTGACACATAACAACATCCTCTCTAATTCAATCTTTTTAATTATAGCATTTTAGCCTCTTTGGATAAATTGAAAAAGGAAAAAATCTTAGGTTTTTTATAAGTTCACAGGAATATAAAAAGATGTAAAAAAGCAGACACAATTGTGCTTTGCTCTTTTAGCCGAAATTTATTTGTCCTATTAAAAAAAATCCGCTATGATAATAACGCAGTCTATTTTGACAAGTGGATGAAGGAAACGGCGGGGTTAATGTGAAGAAGTTTTTGGATACGCTAGATAAAACAAAAATAAAATATATTGGAAAAGGAATTTTAGTTGGGACTTTGGCGGGAATTGTGGTGAGTGTATTTCGCCTTTGGATTGAAAAGATTGGTGAAATTTTACCTGTCATTTATCAGTACTTAAAAGTACAGCCAATTTTTTTAATTCCTTGGACTATTTTGATGCTTTTATGTGCCATTGTCGTTGGTGCTTTAATTAAAAGCGAGCCCAATATTAAAGGAAGTGGGATTCCTCAGGTTGAAGGACAGTTGAAAGATGAAATTTCGGTTTTGTGGTGGTCGGTTTTGTGGAAGAAATTTATCGGCGGTATTTTAAGCGTTGGTACAGGCTTATTCCTTGGAAGAGAAGGCCCCTCTATCCAGCTGGGGGCCAGCTGTGCTCAAGGTGTTGCTACTAAAATGAAAGCTGGCAAAAGCGAAGAGAAAATTTTACTGTCCAGTGGTGCAGCTGCTGGTTTGGCCGCTGCCTTTAATGCACCTGTTGCCGGCTTATTATTTGTCGTTGAAGAAGTTCATCATAACTTTTCCCCATTGGTTTGGTTGACCTCTTTTGCTGCCGCTTTAATGTCTAATTTCGTTTCTTTAACTATTTTTGGCTTACAACCGGTACTGCATTTAGGTGATATTCCTTCTTTGCCGTTAAGACATTATTGGCTACTTATTTTATTAGGAATTGTCTTAGGGATTTTAGGCCGCTTTTATCAAGTTATTTTACTAGCACTAGAGAAATGGTATGGCTTTTTACCCTTACCGGCTCATTTGCGTGGTATTATTCCATTTCTTTTGGTCATTTTTGTCGGCCTATTTTTTCCTAATTATCTTGGCGGCGGCAATCAAATCATTATTGCTTTAGGGCAACATTCCCCTACTTTAATCGCATTATTTGGTTTACTGAGCTTGCGTTTTATTTTTTCGATGATTTCTTATGGCTCCGGACTTCCTGGTGGGATATTTTTACCCATTTTAACTCTAGGCGCAATAATAGGTAGTCTTTTTGCTAACTGCGCTGTGATTTTCTTTGGTTTAGAGCCCACCTTTGTTAAAGATTTCATCGTGATCGCCATGGCAGGATATTTTGCTGCCATCGGTAAGGCACCGCTAACTGCCATCATTTTGGTCACTGAAATGGTTGGATCACTCGTACATTTAATGCCCCTCGGCTTGACTGCACTAGTAGCATATGTCGTAGTAGATATTTTAGGTGGCGATCCAATTTATGAGGCACTTTTGGAGCGACTTGTGAAAGGCAAAAAGACGCATTTAACCGGGCAAAGAACAACTGTCGAAATCCCAGTTTTGGCTGGTAGCAAACTAGATGGGACGTTGGTTCGTGATTTTGATTGGCCAAATCATATGCTCTTAGCACTTTTACGTCGTGGTGATCGTGAAATTCTCCCCCATGGGGATACAGTTATCAAAATGGGGGATACGTTAGAAATTCTAACAGATACGACCCATGCTGGTGATATTGTCCGCACTATTAATGAACAAATGTGATAAGAAAAACGGCTAGAACAAAAAACGCAAGACCCAACAGGATCTCGCGTTTTTTTTATTCTTGTGGGAATAAGTAGACCATCGAATACGGCGTGCCAGAAAAAATATTGGAAATCATATTACCTGCTAATACCTGATGCCAAAAGCGGTTTTGATGACCATTATTCCCCCAAAAGATACCAATGTGACAATCCGCTCCATATTCTCCCCAACGCCCTTCAAGGTATAAAATATCACCTTTTTTAGCACGACCACTTTTTAGTAATGCGTTGATGGAACCATACGTGTAATATTTACAATTTTTCTTCAAGGCATCGCGCCACAATGTAGCATTTGCCGCACCGCCATACCCTAAACGTGTAATTGGCGCTAAATTAGCCCCGCTGTTACGCATTGCTGCAGCTACAAATCCCGTACAGTTCATACCTTGTCCATATTTATTGGGACGACCCTTTGGTTGCATGAATACTTCTTGATTGCTGATACCACCATAGCCTAACCCTCGATAGCGCGTTCCAACATAAAAGCCATTTTTCTCATTGGCCGTCATATGCTTTAATACTTTTCCCCGCGTTGTTCCCAAATATGCAGCTGTACCTTTTTTAATCCGGACCGCTGCACTATTGACATAACCTAGCCACTTGCCTTTGCCATTATAAATGGAATAGTATTTTGCCCCGTTAAAATGTTGATAATAGCCGCGAGCTTGAACACTTTGATTGAAAATAGCAGAGGTTTTTCCACGTTTTTTAAAATTAAAATCATTGTAAGTTAAATAATTACGGGAAATAACAACGCCTTCATCCCCTAATTTTTGATACATTCCGCCTTTGCCATTACCGGTTTTTGCACTTGCGGCATTCACATAACCCAACCATTTGCCTTTGTTATCGTATACAGTATAATAACGGGCCCCGTTAAAATGTTCATAATAACCTCGGGCTTGATATGTTTTTTTGTATAAGTTCTTGGTGGTGCGTAATTTTTTAAAATTAAAATTACTGTACATCCAATAGTTAGCGTTCGTAAACGTAATGTAACGATTACTACTTTGGTAAATACCACCTTTGCCATTACCGGTTTTTGCACTTGCAGCATTCACATAACCCAGCCACTTGCCTTTGTTATCGTAAACGGTATAATAACGGGCCCCGTTAAAATGTTCATAATAACCTCGGGCTTGATATGTTTTTTTATACAGCGCTTTAGTTGTCCGTAACTTTTTAAAATCAAAATTACTGTACATCCCATAGTTAGCATTCGTAAACGTAATGTAGCGATTACTACTTTGGTAAATACCACCTTTGCCATTACCAGTTTTAACAAAATTTTCTGGCACATAGCCAATCCACTTACCTTTATTATCATAAATCGTGTAATATTTCTTCCCATTAAAGTGGAGATAAAATCCCCGTGCATCATAAGTTTTTAAATAGTAAGCAGTGGTTTTATTACGCAATGCAAAATTAAAGTCCTTATATATATCACCACTTTTTTCCACAAATGTAACATATTGGCGATTTGCTTGATAAATCCCTCCTGCAGAAGTTTCTTTTAAAACCGTAGCATCAACGATCCCAACAGCATCATTTTTGTTATCAACAAGCACCTCATACCGTGTACCAGAGTAATCAATATAATAGCCTTTAGCTTTTAATGTCTTACGCAAAATACTCTTAGTAGATTGTGGAGCCGAAGAAAAATTAGCAAATAAGACATTTTTCTCCTCTAGTGTGACAAAATATTTTTCTACTTCATAGGAAATCTCATTTCCTTGTGAGAAGTCACTTGTGGTAACATCTGCCACCAAAACATACCCCAGATCTTTGTTCCCACTAGTAAGTAAGTAGTAGTCTTGTCCTTCTAAAGTAATCGTTTTAGTAACCTGATACGTTTTATTTAATTGCTCTTTGTTTGGTGTTGTGTAAGTATTTAAATCTGTCAAATTTTGATAAATTTTTAATGAATAATTTTGATTAGTCAAAGTGACATATTTTGCTTGAACTAAGTTGCTTTTAATAAAGGTAGCCTTTTTATTTTGCAATTGCTTTTCTGATTGTTTTTCTGACTGTCTTGTTGAACTTTGCGTAGTGCTTGAATCAGTCTTTGTTTCTTCATTCAACGAGGTACTCGTTTCATTTTTTTCGATTGTCTGTTCACTGCTACTTGTAAATTCTTCACTTAAACTTATTTCCTCTGTTGAAGAAGTAAGTGCAGTATCGCTTCTTATATCCGTTTCTGATACAGCTTCACTATTGACGCTACCTTTTGTTTCTGTCAACGTTTGTGCTACTACTTGCATCGGCACCACACCTTGCAAAATACACAATAAACCAAACCAAATCCCTAATTTTTTCATTTAAATGCACTCCTATTCTACAGGGCCCAAATTTTTTTTGCCACATCCTCATTAACGTACACAGAAATTTGTCCACCATTTACCGGAAACAAACCACGACCATTTTCATCCAATACAACATGAGTATCATTATTTTTCAAAACATCAACAAATGTTTTCCCAGCATGAATTGCGCTGATGGTCATCTCTTTTTGATTGGCATCAGAATCCGTTAAAATGACTGCAAAACCAGATAATTCTTTATCAAAGTCCCCTGTAAAAACCCACCCAATGCAATCAGGATCATCAAAGTAATCCACTTCGTTACCATAGGCTAAGTGTTGGCGGATTTTAAGTAGGTACTCAAGCTTTTCCCCCACTGGTCCAATGTTTTGTGTTTTAATACCATACAAATCTCCCCAAAAAACAGTGGGCGTGCCAATTTTACGTAATAAAATTAGCGCATAGGCATGAACTTTAAACCAGCCCTCCACCCATGATTCTAAACTTTGTCCTTTTTGAGTATCGTGATTATCCACAAAAGTTACTGCATATTCAGGCCTTGACTCTACTAGAGTTCCCGTAAAAATCTCCCGTAAGTCAAAGGTACCGTTTCCGCGACTAGCTTGATAAAAATTAAAGTGTAAAGGCACGTCAAATAAATAAATTAGGTTGCCAGAAGAATCAATATAGTTTTCCAATTTGTCTAACTCATCGGTCCAATATTCTCCTACTACAAAAAGCGGTGCCCCTTTTTCTTGCCTTCGCTTCAATAACCAATCAACAAAAAAGTCAAATTGAATATGCTTCACTGCATCCAAGCGGAAACCATCGACATTCGTCTGTTCTAAAAACCATTTGCCCCAACGATCCAACTGTTCGATTGTTTCTTCATAAGTCATGTCCAAATTACAGCCCATCAAATAGTCAAAGTTACCATTTTCCGAGTCGACATCTGAAACCCAGCCCTTATCGGCAAGATTAAAAATTGCATGATCTTTATTATGGGCATCATAATCAACGCCAGAAAAATTCCGCCAGCTCCATATATAATCATCATATTTTCCTTTGCGACCTGGAAAAGTAAAGCGCGTCCATGCCTCAATTTCTTCTTCATCACTAATTTGCTGATTACGATTATCCCAACTGTATTTAACAGCTGAGACTTTTTCTGTCTCATCAGCTCCCATAAAATGATTAAAAACAATGTCTGCATAAACATCTATTTGATTTTCTTGTAACTTTTTAATTGCCGTCAAATATTCTTCTTTTGTACCGTATTTGGTTGCAACTGAACCTTTTTAATCAAATTCACCTAAATCATAGAGGTCATAAGTACCGTAACCAACGTCATTTACACCTGCAGACCCTTTTGCTGCTGGAGGTAGCCAAAGTGCATTGATGCCCAATTTTTTAAAGTAATCAATTTCTGTAACCAATGACTGCCAATGATTACTGTTGGCCTCAAGTTCCCATTGAAATGCCTGTAATAAAGTTTTATTCATTTTACCAACACCCTTCTACTTATAATTAAGCCAAAGTTCTCAACTTTTTTCAATTGTTAGCCCTTCCACTGCAGTTTTTTAACCCTTTTCAATTTCTTTTGTGATTTGTTTTGAACGTTTTTGACTGTTTGTAGTTGAATTTGAAAGAAAAACGTGCTACTATATGGTCGAAGGAGGAATTGTAAATGCTTACAGAAGAAAGACAACAAAAAATTTTGCAACTCCTTGCTCAAAATAATATCGTCAAACTGCATGAGTTAACCAACTTATTAGATGCTTCTGAATCAACAATTCGACGTGATTTACAAGAATTAGAGAATCAAAAATTGCTAATTCGGATCCATGGCGGTGCAAAGCGAGCAGGTCAGCATATTGGTTTTGAAGCAGACATGCAGACAAAAACTAAGGAAAATGTTTCTGCTAAACAAATGATCGCTAAACTCGCAGTCACACAAATTCAAAAAGATGATGTCATTTATTTGGATGCCGGAAGTAGTACATTAGAATTAATTCCCCTACTTACGACTGGAACATCTTTAAAAGTTGTGACCAATTCCGTTAAACACGCTGCACAATTGATTGATTTAAATATCGATACCATCATCTTGGGTGGAGCCATTAAACTTTCAACCAATGCCACGTTGGGAAATACCAGCTTAAAACAATTGGCTGAATTTAATTTCAACAAAGCGTTTTTAGGTATAAACGGAATTGACTTAACTGCAGGATATACTACTCCTGATCCAGAAGAAGCAATTTTAAAAAAAGTAGCCCTACAACAAGCAGAAGAAGGATTTATTTTGGCAGACCATAGTAAGTTTAATCAAATTAGCTTT
Source organism: Enterococcus montenegrensis (assembly GCF_029983095.1). Lineage (NCBI taxonomy): Bacteria > Bacillati > Bacillota > Bacilli > Lactobacillales > Enterococcaceae > Enterococcus > Enterococcus montenegrensis. The sequence goes on along the minus strand of NZ_CP120467.1, from coordinate 1,329,588 downwards.
GCAAAAGTAGCACCATTAGATGCAGCTACCATCTTGACAGATTATTGTCCTGAAGAGCACGTAGACTTGTATCGTGAAGTCAAAATATTGGAGGCAAAAAAATGATTTACACCGTTACGCTAAACCCCTCAATCGACTATATCGTCCATGTGGATGACTTAAAAATCGGTGAAGTAAATCGGATGAAAAAAGATCTGAAATTACCTGGTGGTAAGGGTATTAACGTCTCCCGCATATTAAAGCGGAATAATGTTGAAAATATCGCCTTAGGATTTTTAGGTGGTTTTACGGGTACTTTTATCACTGACTGGCTAAGTCAGGAAAATATTGAACAAAACTTCACCCAAATTAACGCAGATACGCGGATTAACATTAAGTTAAAGGCAGAAGCTGAAACGGAAATCAACGGTCTAGGTCCTGACATTTCAGCAAAAGACATTGCCGATTTAAAAGCAAAATTAAGCACTGTTACTAAAGGAGATATCGTCGTTTTATCTGGCAGCGCTCCTGCTAGTTTACCAAGTGGCTTTTATCAAGAGCTTGTTCAATTAGTAAAAGAAAATAAAGCTGATTTTGTTATTGATACGACCGGTCAAGACTTGATGGATGCTTTGACTAGTCAACCGGTATTAGTAAAACCAAATAACCACGAATTAGCAGAAGCTTATCACACTACTTTCAACAGCATTTCAGATATCATTCCTTTTGGTAAGAAACTGCTGAATACCGGAGCTCAAAACGCCATCATTTCAATGGCTGGCGATGGCGCACTGCTCTTCACAAAAGAAGGCGTTTACCAATCAAATGTATTAAAACGCCCCTTAAAAAATTCAGTCGGTGCAGGCGACTCTATGATCGCAGGTTTCATCGGCGCCTATAGTGAGAATAAGGATGCAGTGAATGCCTTTAAATGGGGCGTTGCCAGCGGAAGTGCCACTGCGTTTTCAGATGATTTGGCACAAGCAGAATTTATTCAAGAACTATTAGCTGAAGTTGTAATTGAAAAAATTGCCGATTAATTTCGGTTAAAAATAAGCTGTCGTTTTAACATTAAGGAGGAAAACAATGAATATCAATGAATTATTGATTAAAGATGCCATGATTATGGATCTGAAGGCCACTGACAAAAAAGGTGCAATCGATGAAATGGTTCAAAAAATGTATGATGTCGGCCGAATTTCAGACATCGCAGTTTACAAAGAAGGTATTTTAGCCCGAGAAGCACAAACTTCAACTGGTTTAGGTGATGGAATTGCGATGCCCCATGCAAAAAATAAAGCCGTTAAAGAAGCGACAGTATTATTTGCTAAAAGTAATGCCGGTGTTGACTATGAAGCACTAGATGGTCAACCTACTTATCTATTTTTCATGATTGCCGCTCCAGAAGGTGCAAACGATACCCATTTACAAGCGTTAGCTGCCCTTTCTCGTTTGCTCATTGATGCTGATTTTGTTGCACAATTAAAATCAGCCAAAACACCAGATGAAGTGCAACAACTATTTACCGACGCACAAGCAAAAAAAGACGAAGAAGCAAAAGCTGAAAAGAAAGCTGCCGAAGAAGAAGAATTAAAGAGTTTTAATCGCAAATACATTGTTGCTGTTACCGCTTGTCCAACTGGTATCGCCCATACTTACATGGCCGAAGACGCCTTGAAAAAACAAGCCAAAGAAATGGGTGTTGACATTAAAGTTGAGACAAACGGCTCAGAAGGAATTAAAAATCGTTTAACGGCTGAAGATATTGCTCGCGCTGATGGTGTCATTGTCGCTGCAGACAAAAAAGTTGAAATGGATCGCTTTGATGGCAAACATTTAGTGAACCGCCCTGTTAGTGATGGTATTCGCAAACCAGAAAACTTGATCAATGAAGCATTGAGCGGTTCTGCGCCAGTATTTAAAGGCGATGGTTCTGCCTCTAGTAGTTCAGATGAAAGCGCAGATGGCACGGTAGGACAACGGATATATAAAGACTTAATGAACGGTGTTTCACACATGTTACCGTTTGTTATCGGTGGTGGGATTGCCATTGCTTTATCCTTTATGATTGACCAATTTATGGGCGTTCCAAAAGACAGTTTAGCGCAATTAGGTAACTATAATATACAAGCATCTTGGTTCAACCAAATTGGTAGTGCAGCGTTTGGTTTTATGTTGCCAGTCTTAGCTGGTTTTATTGCTTCAAGTATTGCTGATCGTCCTGGTTTAATTGTTGGTTTTGCCGCAGGTGCTTTAGCAAATACTGGCGGTGCTGGCTTCTTAGGTGCTTTAATTGGTGGTTTCCTTGGTGGTTATGTTATCTTGTTCTTACGGAAATTATTTAAAGGTCTACCAAAATCACTTGATGGGATTAAAACTATTTTGTTCTATCCAGTATTCGGACTTTTAATTACTGGTTTTCTAATGCTCATCATCAACGTACCCATGAAAGTAATTAACGATGCGTTAAATAGTTTCTTAACTGGTTTAAGTGGTTCTAATGCAGCTTTACTTGGCGCTTTACTAGCTGGTATGATGGCAGCAGATTTGGGTGGCCCAATTAATAAAGCAGCCTATGTTTTTGGTACAGCAACATTAGCTACTACAGTCGCTTCTGGCGGTAGTGTGGTAATGGCCTCTGTCATGGCCGGTGGTATGGTTCCTCCATTAGCAATTTTTGTAGCTACACGTTTATTCAAAAATAAATTTACGAAAGATCAACAAGATGCTGGTTTAACAAACATTGTAATGGGACTGTCTTTTGTTACCGAGGGCTCTATTCCATTTGCTGCAGCTGATCCGCTACGTGCTATTCCAAGTTTCATTATCGGTTCTGCAATTACAGGAGCATTAGTTGGTGCTAAAGATATTCTGTTACTTGCACCTCATGGTGGTATTTTCGTAGTATTCTTAGTCAGCAACCCAATTTTATATCTAGTATTTATTGCCATCGGGGCAGTAATTTCTGGTATCATTTTTGGATTATTAAAAAAAGACGTTAACTAAACAAATAAAACTTCGTAAAAAGACCAACGATTCATATTGATGAATTGTTGGTCTTTTTTATAACAGACATTGCTAGTGAAAAATTACTACTCTTTCCCACTCCTAATTTTTTGAACTTCCAATTTTACTTCTAATTGCCAATACTTGTAAATACATAGGCAGCTTCCTAATAAAATAATCGCTAGGGCTAACGGAATTTTCATGAAAAAATCCGGTAACATTAACAGTAAGATTGTCAGAACACCCGTTGGTAACATATACTTTTTAAACAATAAATCTTCCATTTTTTAACCCCCTACACGACTTTTATTTCATTCGTATTTTTCATTGCCGAAAATGGTACAAAATTGACACGCAAATGATTTTTTTTCTTTTTCATATCAAAATATACACGCTGTTTGCGTTTTTTTAACCGTGTAAAATGGATATCTTGCATCCGCTCTTTTAAGATTTTATATGGCACTTTAGTTAGAAAATCATCCGGCAGATAAATATTTAAGATTGCTAAATATTCATGGTAGCGATCATCGGTGATATTTATTTCTAAGTAGTTCCGCAAATAAAATTCATATGCGCAAAGACCCTCATCCAGAGAATACTGCGGATTTAAAACAAGATAATTCATCATCTTCATTCCCTGCTCATCGATCCAAGGAAAATAAGCCTGCGCATTTAAAACGCCTTTGACACGTCTTTCTTGGTAATTATCGTGAACAATATCATAAACACGGGTCACAAAATGCGTTGCTTCTTTTTTAGGTGTTGGCTGCAGCCGGTCATTTTGGTATTGAACTGTCTGAATGACATTTTCTGTGTATGCGTATTCAATTAAGGGTTCACGTAATATTCCAACGCCATTATCCCAGGCTAATTGATCAATCCCCATCTGGTCTCTAAACAAGCGCTGATAGCCCAAATTCAAGTCTTCTTGCCAACGATAGGGATCTTTGTAAAGTTCAACAAACCACACATCTTCTGCAGTTTTTGTTACTTGTTCAACTTGTTGCACTTCTTCTACCACCGCTAATGGAATGATTTTATGATAACGAGCGGTGAAGTAGACGCGCCAACAGGAAGTTAAACAAAAACCACGATAAAAAATGTCATACCCGGCAAACTGATTACAATCTACCACCGTTTTATTTTCTTTATTACGGATTTTAGGTAATTTTTCTATTTCTGCTAGCGGCTGAAATACTTGGCGCATTTTTATATCATCGGTATTGTGATACAAATACTCATCGTAATTTCTGATGTAGCCAAATAAGCCGCGTTCCTTCATTTTGACATCGACATAATTTAAGATTATTTGCTTGTTTTTTAAAAAGATTTCTTGTGAAACGAGATGCTTTTCTAATAAATTACCATCGACCAAATGAAAATAAGATTCATTGGGACCTTCTTTTACAATAAACTCCAAATCTTCTTGCTCAGTTAATTGACTCAAAAGTTGATGAACACGCTTTAAAGAAAAAGACTGCATCTCTTCATGGTTCACAATCATCTGCTGTGGTTGATAGAGCAGGCGAACAAAGACAAGCCAGTCTTGCAAATGACGCTTGATCATTTGGTCATTTAAGTTGATATATTGCACTGTGATAAACATCTTATTTGTCAACTTCATCATCTCACCGCCTTTTAATCTTTCTATAATTTTATTATAACTAATATTGGCGTTAAAAAAAAGTAAAAAGGAATCGTTTTTTCTTAAAAATCCTACTAAAACGTGCTAAACTCTAACTGGAGGTGGATTGCGATGGGTTTGAAATTTGAACGAGATGATTCATTAGATAAAATGTTTGATGATTTGGTAATTTTACCGGACAAAAAAGAGGAAGTTGATGTTTCCCGTTTTTTAAAACCAGAAATAAAAAAAGAACAAAAAAAGAGCAAAAAAACAGAGTCGAATCAGAAATGATTCGACTCTATTTAATTGCTCTTTCAATAGCTTGCCACGCTTCTTCTTTTCCTTCTTTGGTCACCGAAGAAAAAATAATGAAGGTATCCGATTTATCAAAATCCAAAGCTTTTTTAATGACTGATTCGTGTTTATTCCATTTGCCACGGGGAATTTTATCCGCTTTTGTTGCAACTACGATTACAGGTAAGTCGTAGTACTTCAAAAACTGATACATTTGAATATCTTCTTGACTAGGGGCATGGCGTAAATCGACTAAAGATACTACTGCCTTCAATTGTTCCCTTTGAGTCAAGTAAGTTTCAATCATCTGCCCCCATTTGGCCCGTTCACTCTTAGACACTTTGGCGTAGCCATAGCCTGGAACGTCAACAAAGTGCAATGTATCCTCAATCAAATAGAAATTGAGAGTTTGGGTTTTTCCGGGCTTAGAAGAAGTTCGGGCAAGATTTTTTCGCTGGATTAGCGTATTAATGAAAGACGATTTTCCGACATTAGAACGTCCTGCCAACGCGATTTCTGGTAAATCTGTTTCGGGATATTGTTTTGGCGCTACGGCACTAATCACAATTTCTGCGTTATGAACTTTCATCTATTTCACTCCTTTAAAAATCAAGCTAAAAGCTGGGTACGAGCCCCAGCTTTTTTGTTCATTTATCCCGCTTTTTTCTCAGCATAAATAACTTTTGGTGTACCAACACCTGTGACAGCATCTTCTGTGATGATAACTTCTTTAATATCTCCATCGCTTGGCACATCAAACATGACATCCATCATAATATCTTCAATAATCGAGCGCAGACCCCGCGCACCAGTATTACGCTCAATCGCTTTTGCTGCAATTGCTTTTAGCGCGGATGGTTCAAAGGTTAATTCAGTCTCATCTAAAGACATCAACTTTTTGTATTGTTTGACTAATGCATTTTTAGGCTCCGTTAAAATGCGGACTAAATCATCATTTGTCAATTTATCTAAGGCAGCCATGACTGGCAAGCGCCCGATAAATTCTGGAATCAAACCAAACTTCAATAAATCTTCAGGGATGATGTGTTGCATCACACTTTCGTCATCACCGATTTTTTTATTGTTCGTGCCAAAACCGATGATTTTTTCACCCATTCGATTTTTAACGATCGTTTCAATTCCATCAAAAGCACCACCAACGATAAATAAGATGTTAGTCGTATCAATTTGAATCATTTCTTGATGAGGATGCTTTCTGCCGCCTTGTGGTGGTACACTTGCTTCTGTGCCTTCTAAGATTTTAAGCAAAGCTTGCTGCACGCCTTCACCAGAAACATCTCGTGTAATCGAAACATTCTCACTCTTACGGGCAATTTTATCGATTTCATCAATATAAATAATCCCTTTTTGGGCTCTTTCAACATTGAAGTCAGCCGCTTGTAAAAGTTTTAATAAAATATTTTCGACATCTTCACCTACATAACCAGCTTCTGTCAAGCTTGTAGCATCCGCAATTGCAAATGGAACGTTAAGAGAACGGGCTAATGTTTGGGCTAAGAAAGTTTTTCCTGAGCCGGTAGGCCCGATTAAACAGATATTACTCTTTTGTAATTCTACCTCATCTTCGCTACTTTCCGCATTCACACGTTTGTAATGATTGTAAACCGCCACAGCCAATGCTTTTTTCGCACGGTCTTGCCCGATTACATATTCATTTAAAATTGCTAAGATTTCTTTTGGTTTAGGTACATCGATGAATTCCCGCACTTCTTCATCCAGGAACTCCTCGTCAATGATCTCTTTGCATAAGTCGATACACTCGTTACAAATGTAGACCCCGGGACCGGCGACGATCTTACGCACTTCTTCTTGCGATTTACCGCAAAATGAACAACGTACAGTTTCATTTCCGCTAGTGTTGTCGTACATGGTCTCACCCCTTGAAAAATTTCCGTACTCTTAACGAGTGCTGGATAACTGATTTAAACAGTCTTAAACTATGATAGCATACTATTTACGAAAGAAAAAGTAGTTGCTTTCATTGTAGCCAAGTACAATCGTTTTTTAATAAAATATAAAGCCAGCTTCTATTTTTTTAAGGGCAATAAAGCAAAAAAAACCACCAGCACAAGCTGGCGGCTTCAATTTTAAAAATTATTTTTCAACAGCTGTTCCTGTAACAAGTTCAACCGCTTTTTTCATTGTGATATCATGTTTTAACATATCTTCTGTTAAAACGCGTTTGATTTGATCAACTGGCATGTTGTATGCTTCAGACAATTCAGCGATTTCTTTTTCAACATCTGCTTCTGTTGCTTCTAAGTTTTCTGCAGCAGCAATAGCTTCAATTACCAAGTTTGTTTTAACTCGGTTTTCAGCTTCGCCTTCAAATTGTTTGTGTAAATCTGCTTCTGTTGAACCAGTCAATTGGTAATACATTTCAGGTGAAATACCTTGACGTTGCATGTTGTTTAAAAATTCGTCCATAGAACGGTGTACTTCATCATGAACCATTACATGCGGTAAATCAAGAATTTCAGCATTTTCAACAGCAGTTCTAATAGCTAATTCATCTTTAGCATCTTCAGCTGCTTTTTCTTTTGCTTCTGTTAATTCTGTCATGTATTTTTCTTTTAATTCTGCTAAAGTTTCAACGTTTTCGTCGACGTCTTTTGCAAATTCATCATCCAATTCAGGTAATTCTTTTGTTTTTACTTCGTGAACAACTACTTTGAAGATAGCTTCTTTACCAGCTAAATCTTCTGCTTGATAGTCTTCAGGGAAAGTTACAGTAACATCCACATTATCGCCAGCTTTATGATCTACTAATTGTTCTTCAAAACCAGGAATGAATGAACCTGAACCTAATTCTAATGAGTAATTGTCGCCTTTGCCGCCTTCAAATGCAACTCCGTCAACAAAACCTTCAAAGTCAATCACAACAGTGTCGCCGTTTGCAGCTGCTTCGTCTTCTTTAATCACTAACTCAGCTTGTTGTTCTTGTTCTTGTTTTAATTTTGCGTCAACGTCTGCTTCTGTGACTGTGCGATCTTGTTTTTCAACAGTTAAGTCTTTGTAGTCCCCTAATTTAACTTCAGGTTTAACCGTAACTTCAGCTTTGATTACCCAATCTTGATCTTTTTCCATGCTGTCAATGTCAATTTTTGGTTGAGAAACAGGATCGATTCCGGCTTCTTTCACTGCAGCTTCGTAATTTTCTGGTAATACAGCGTTCAATGCGTCTTCATAAAGAGCTTCTTCGCCGTACATACGGTTAAATACTTGGCGTGAAACTTTCCCTTTACGGAAGCCAGGTACATTTAAATTTCCTTTTACTTTGTTGAATGCTTGTGTCAAACCTTTTTGAATTTCAGCTTGATCGATTGAAAATGTTAATACACCATCATTGGTGCCAGTTTTTTCCCATTTTGCAGTCATGTGTTTCCCTCCGAATAAACTAATTTTACTATGAAATACTTTCATGCATACTTTTAAATAGTACACTAACCCTTAGGAATTGTAAACATTTTAAGGTTATTGAAAGTAAAAAAAACTTTAGAAAATCACTTGATAAATTTGCCGAATTTTTTCTTTTTGTTTTGTGATGTCAGCTAGTTTTTCTAGCCCCGCTACTGCTTTATTATTTCCCATCATTGCCTGATATTCTAAAATATAACTTTGCTCCCACCTCTTTAAATCGTCAGTGAAAGGTACAAAAGGATACGTTACAGCTAATTGCGCACTTAGCTCAGTTAAGCAGTAATTTGCCAGTTGGATGTCTGTCGCGGCAATTTCTGTTTCAAAATATGTTTTTAATTTTTGATAAGCTGGGACTTCTTCGGGTAATTTAAGTTCTTTTAAATTTATAGTCGCTATTGTATTATCCCAACGGGCACAACGAATGACTTTATCGCAGCCTAATAAAACGAGCTCCTCTACTAAGCGCGGCCGCAAAAAATTATTTCGGCATTTGGGTAAAAAATCCTGCATTAGCCCGATAAATTGAGGATAAGTTAACTGCCCCACAAAAACTTCCCAGTCCGCTGTTATAATCGGCATTAAACTTTCATCCCACTGATTTAAAAGCTGTCTTTTTACTTGCAAACTTTCCGGATCTAATAAATCAATTGCCAACTCTAATTGTTTGATCTGTTGGGTTAATGTTTTTTTTTGCTCTTTTGTCAAAAGACTGTTTTGTATAACTAGCTTACGAGCAGTTAAAAACTGTTGATTTAATAATAAAATTCTTACATAGGTAGTTATTGTTGTCGACGTTTTCTGATATTCAACTGCAAAGTCTTGTGCTATTTGCAGTGCACTTTTAAAATCTTCACTTTTTAATAAAGCTTCTGTATAGAGCTGATTAATCTCAAATGACATTTCCATCTCATAAGCTTTTTGTAAATAAGTAACGCTCGTTAGAAACTCTTTTTGTTCCATTGCTTTTTTTGCTAAACGAATATTTCGTTGCAATTCATCTGGGAAGACAATTTTTTCACCCATTTTTAACACCTGCTTTGTTAAAATTAAGCCCGTAATTCTTTATTGAAAGCTTTCAAAACATTAATGGTAATTACCGAAGTGTCCGAAAAATAATCACCCACGTGTTGTTTGTGATCTGTAAAGGCTGCTACAATGTACCCTAAAACAAACGGAAATCCTTTTAAGATAAAGCGGCAAACAGTTTCTCTGACAATAACTGTCCCCCAGGAAAGTTCTGTTTCACTTAAAGAAACTACGCGAATGCCAAAGACCATTTTCCCAATAGTTTGTCCGTGATTTAATTTTGTCAATAAAGTGAAATACGCTAAATAAATCGCCAATGACAAAAGACTAGAAAAACTTAAAAAATTAGTTGCTATTTCTACTGCCGCCACGCGATATGTTAAACCTACTGTTGCGTTTGTAATCGCATGAATACACATTAAGTCAAGGCAATAGGCAAACATGCGAATCCAAAAACCAGCATAAAAATAGTTGGGGAAATACTTTTTATTTTCATTTTTTTCATTTAGCAACGGACGCCATATTTTCTGCTGCTTTTTTACTTCTTCTTGGGTGAAGTTTTTTTTATCATCTTTTGTTTTAAATACTTTTGGACCTTGTATTTTATCGCTCATTTTATTGTCCTCCGTAATAATAAAGAGGTTTTGGTGCCTGAGCATTTCCAAGCGATGCAAATAAATGCACTAATGTACTATCTTCACTTGGTGCTAGTCCTTGTAATTTAGCTGCCTTATTGCCTAACCAAGAAGAATAAAAACCGGTATCGCCAACAGAATATTCAATTACTTGCGCGTTGGTTAATTTTTTGTCTTTTTTTAGTGCGGCTAGCGCATCTTCTGGAAAACCAATTTCATCAACTAATCCATTTGCTTTTGCTTGTGCTCCATCGTAAATACGACCATCAGCAATTTTACGTACGGCAGCTTCTGACATACCACGACCTTTTGCTACCACTTTAACAAACCGGTCATAGGCATTGTTGACATACGTTTGCAAGACTTCTTGATCTTTTTGCGTGGGTTTTCTAGTAGTAGAGCCCATGTCTTTTAAGGCCCCACTTTTATAGGTTTCATCGGTGATACCTAATTTCTCCATTAAACCACTATAGTTTACCCCAGACATAATGACGCCAATGGAACCTGTTACCGTTTCATCGGTAGCAAAAATTTTATTAGCAGCTGCTGAGATATAATAACCACCGCTGGCAGCCATATTTTTCATACTAACATAGACAGGAATCTTTAATTCTTTAATTTTGGCAAATTCCTTGGCAATTTCAGCACTCTCATAAACTCCACCACCAGGAGAATTTACTTCTAACAAAATCCCTTTAATATTTCCATCCCTCTGAATTTCTTGTAACTGTGCTAGGAAATCTTGGTGACTATACGTTGCCGTCGAAAAGATACCACCACTACCTGTATCTGCAATCGTACCGTCAACAGTCAATTTGGCAATCTGTTTATCAGCATCGCCATCTTCAATGACATTTTTTTCCAATTGATTTGACCCATACAATAATGCATTTAATCCTGCCAGTGCTTGTTGGCTCTCGGCCTCATTATGGGTGGCAACCCGAGAAGACACCGCTGAAAAAACAAACAACCCAACTGCGATAACAACTGCAATCCATCTTCTTTTATTCATTTTCTACTCCTTTAATTTTGACTATTAATATAAATTTTCAATTACAATGACCGTTTCTTCTGCACCTGTAGCCTTTACTTTTTCGGCTTTTTCACTTAACGCAAAACCGCCAAAATATTCCTTACTAACAGGATCTTGCACTTCAAAATAGCGCGCTTTTTTCACTTCAATACTTTCTGGTGAAACCTCTTGCAAACTATCCCAGCCTGTATCTAAAAAAATTTTGGTTTCTTCTGTGATTCCAGCTGTCGCCTCTAATTTTGCAACAGCGGCTTTTAATTGTTTAAAAGACATGCAACGTACGATATTGTCCATTTGGTCCTCCTTTTATTTTGATAGAATAATCCATCACCTGTTTTCTTTGTATCCCTTACGATGAAAAGAAAGGTTTTATCTTTCTCATTGTAGCGAAAAGAAAGCAAAAAAAACAGCGATTAAGTAAATAATTGTAAATTAGAAAAAAATAAAAATGCAACGTATTTAAAAAAAATTAAAATTGGAATGCTTGAAATAAGACTATACCAATTAAAGAAAATAAAATTTATAATTGACAAAACCCAATATAAATAATATCATTTTGAATGTCGTAATAATTAGACCAATAAAAATAAATCTATACCAATTTATTTTTATCCTATCTTTTACTTAATAAAAGCACTCCAATAAGAAGACAAAAAGAAAACAAGATTGAAATAAGAAAGAGGTTTTTTTACATGTGTGGAATCGTCGGAGTCGTTGGAAGAAACGACGCAACAAAAATTATCTTAACTGGTTTAAAACGCTTGGAATATCGCGGCTATGATTCAGCAGGAATCTATGTCGCTGGCAAGAACAATAATCTGCTTAAATCTACTGGTCCCATTAAAAATTTAGAAGCAAAATTAACCCCAGCTATTACTGGCACAATGGGCATTGGACACACACGTTGGGCCACTCATGGTAAACCAACTGAGGAAAATGCGCATCCTCATACAAGTGAAAAAGGTGAGCTGGTTTTAGTACACAATGGCGTTATTGAAAATTATGACGAATTACGCCAAACGTATTTGAGTGAAGATACATTTTACGGTCAAACAGACACTGAAATTGCCGTTCACTTAATTGCCCATTTTAAAAATGAAGGCTTACAAACAAAAGATGCCTTCAAAAAAGCATTACGCTTAATCGAAGGATCTTACGCTTTTGCCTTAGTTGATACACAAGATGATACAACTATTTATGTCGCAAAAAATAAAAGCCCTCTTTTAATCGGCTTAGGGGATGGCTTTAATGTTTTATGTAGTGATGCCTTAGCAATGTTAGATCAAACGAGCCACTTTGTGGAATTAATGGACGGTGAAATGGTCACACTAACCGCAACAGATGCAATCATTGAAGATGCAGCTGGTCAAATTATCAACCGTGATTTTTATGTTGCAGAACTGGATGCAAGTGACATTGAAAAAGGAACTTATCCTTATTACATGTTAAAAGAAATTGATGAACAACCAGTTGTCATGCGCAAAATTGTACAAAAATATCAAAATGAAGATGGCTCAATTGCGATTGATCCCAACTTGTTAGCTACTTTAGAAAATAGCGATCGCGTTTATATTGTTGCATGCGGCACTAGCAATCATGCTGGTTGGGCAGCTAAGAAATTTTTTGAAACCTTAACGCAGTTACCTGTAGAAATTCATCTATCCAGTGAATTTGGCTACAATATGCCGCTACTATCGGAAAAACCATTTTTCATCTACTTGAGTCAAAGTGGTGAAACAGCTGATAGTCGTCAAGTTTTAGTAAAAACAAATGAATTAGGCCACCCTTCTTTAACTATTACAAATGTAGCCGGCTCTACTTTATCAAGGGAAGCAACTTATACTTTGCTGCTTCATGCGGGTCCTGAAATTGCCGTTGCCTCGACTAAAGCTTATACCGCTCAAATCGCGGTTATGGCTGTTTTAGCTAAAGCTTTGGGAACAAAAAAAGCTATTCTTGCAGCGAATGAATTTGATTTATTCCACGAGTTGGGTTTAATCGCCACAGCAATGGAAACAATGATTAATGAAAAAGAATTGCTAGAAGAATTAACCGCAGAATACTTAACACACACCCGCAACGCCTTTTACATCGGCCGGGGCAATGACTACTATGTTTCAATGGAAGCTGCTTTAAAACTAAAAGAAATTTCTTATATTCAAGCAGAAGGTTTCGCAGCTGGCGAATTAAAACACGGAACAATCGCCCTAATTGAAGATAGAACCCCTGTAATTGGTATCATTACTGACGCTGCAACTGGCTTACACACGCGGGGAAATTTACAAGAAGTAAGAAGTCGCGGGGCTAATACCCTTGTAATCGCAACAGAAGAATTAGCAAAGCCAGATGATCAAATTTTATTACCCACGGTTCATCCGCTGTTGACTAGCCTACTAGCAGTTGTCCCAACGCAGTTAATTGCCTACTTTGCAACATTACAAAGAGGCTATGATGTTGATAAACCACGAAACTTGGCAAAATCTGTCACCGTCGAATAAGACCGTTACTTTAACCTGCTTATGACCATCCGTTGTCGTAGGCAGGTTTTTTAATAGCTTTTTGGTAAAACCTTATTATGGCATTTCTTTGTGTTTATAGGTCTACAAAAAGCAAACGTTGGCTTTTTTATCCATTTCAAGCTATTTTAAATGAAGACGGAGGTGCTTTATGAAAACTTTATTAAAAAATGTCCGCGTGGAAACTAGTTATCTGACAGAAAATGATTTCACCTACGGAACTGCGACGAAAAATATTGCTGTGGCCTTTGAAAATGGAATAATTACAGCGGTCTTTACCAGTGACCAAGTAGATACCAAAACCGATTACACCATAATTGATGGACAAAATGCTTTAATTTTACCTCAATTGCGGGAAATGCACGTTCATTTTGATAAAAGTAAATTAGGTATTCCCTGGACACCGATTGAGCCTGTAAAAAACCGCGTGGAACGTTTCACAAAAGAAATTGCCTATTTAAAAAATGCACCGGTCTCTTTTAGCCAGCGCATGGAAAATTTAATTCATTTAGAACTTTCTTATGGCGTTACGCATTTTCGCTCCCATATTGATGTTCATCCTGCTGTGGGGCAAAGTTATTTAGAGGCCGCACAAGCTGTTTTAGCAAACTACCAGGACCAATTGGATTATGAATTAGTGGCTTTCCCCCAACACGGTCTCCTTTTATCCCACGCCTACAATGAAATGAAACTGGCGTTACAAAATGGTGCTAATCTCGTTGGCGGAGTCGACCCAATTAGTATTGATAACAACTTAGAAAAATCTTTAAACCAAACGTTTGATTTAGCAACACAATTTGATGTGCCCATTGATTATCATCTTCATGAACGAGATGATGACGCCAGAAAAGCTTTCGCTAAAATTTTAGCGCTAACAGAAGAAACCAATTGGCAAAAAAGAGTTACGATTAGTCACGCTTATGGGTTACGAGATTTAAATAAAAGTGAGCAAGCTGAATTATTTTCACGTCTTGCCGCCAATCAAATAACAATTATTTCCAGCATCCCCTTAGACTTTGTTATTCCGCCTTTAACAAAATTAAAACAAGCCGGTGTGAAAACCCAGATTGGTTGTGATAATATTTACGATTGCTGGTCACCTTTTGGTAATGGTGATGTGATGGATAAACTTAATCGCTATGCAGAAATGTTTGACTTAACCTCACAAAAAGAGTTAACGGAAAGTTTAGAATTGGTCACCGATCAAAAATTAATCGCTCCTAACGGTTGGTTAAAAAGCGGGATGCCCGCTAATTTTACTTTGGTAAATGCCACCTCTAAAGCCAAATTTGTAGCTCGAAAACTCCCTGTTAGTACCAGTTACTTTAAAGGCAATAAAGTAAAATAATTTTAGCTATACTTGTGATTGGAACTGCAAAAAAAAATGACAGATTACAATTTGTAATCTGTCATTTTTTTATTTAGCACCAATTTCGGCTTGTACGACTGCCGCGATTTTATCAACATAGTAATTTACTAATTCATCCGATGGCGCTTCTGCCATTACGCGTAATAATGGTTCTGTCCCTGAAGGTCGAACCAAAATACGTCCTTCACCATTCATTTCTTTTTCCGCTTCTTCAATTACAGCTTTAATCGCTGTAACTTCCATCGCACCATTTTTGTTTGTGACGCGAATGTTCACTAATTTTTGCGGATAAATTGTTACCTCTGCCGCTAGTTCAGATAATTTTTTGCCGGTTTCTTTGATGATACTTAACAATTGGATACCAGAAAGCATTCCATCACCGGTAGTATTAAAATCGAGGAAAACCATGTGACCTGATTGTTCGCCACCAAAATTGTAATCATTTTTTCGCATTTCTTCGACAACATAACGGTCGCCAACTTGGGTGATCACATCTTTTAAGCCAATAGCTTCTACTGCTTTATGGAAACCTAAATTACTCATTACAGTCGTTACAATTGTATCTTGTTTTAAACGTTTTTTTGATGCTAAATATTTTGCACAAATGTACATAATTTTATCACCATCGACAATATTTCCTAACTCATCCACCGCAATCACACGGTCACCATCACCATCAAAGGCAAGGCCTGCATCAGCACCTTTTTCAACGACAAAAGCCGCCAATTTTTCCGGATGAGTAGAACCAACACCATCATTGATGTTTAATCCGTTAGGGGAAGTTCCCATCGTATAAAAGTCTGTTTCTAAATCAGCAAATAGGCGGTTGACACTTGTTGCAGTTGCACCATTTGCAGCATCAATACAAACTGTTAAACCTGATAAATCTCCTGAAATAGTTTGTTCTAAAAACTGTGAATATTTCAAAAGACCTTCTGGAAATTCTTCAACTGTCCCCAAACCTTCAGCCGAAGGACGTGGCAGAGTATCTTGTGGTGCATCCAGTAGCGCTTCGATTTCTGCTTCCTGATCATCCACTAACTTGAAACCGTCACTTCCGAAAAATTTAATACCATTGTCTTCAGCAGGATTATGAGACGCTGAAATCATGACTCCTGCACTCGCTTTTTGCACACGGGTTAAATAAGCCACACCTGGCGTTGAGATGACGCCCAGTGTAAACACTTCAATGCCGACAGATAATAACCCGGCAACCAATGCATTTTCCAATAATTGACCAGACATACGGGTATCGCGGCCAACTAAAACTTTAGGCCGATGTTCACTGTTCTCATGTTGACTTAATACATAGCCACCACAACGCCCTAATTTAAATGCTAATTCTGGTGTTAATTCAACGTTAGCTACGCCACGAACACCATCCGTACCAAAATATTTACCCATTATTCTTACCTCACAAAATTGTTTTAGTTAATTTTATTCATTTGCCGTTGCATCAACAGCTGATTGACTTGTCTCGCTGGTTTCCACCGTAGTTGTCGCTGGAGTTGTTTCAGTTACGCTAGAAGAAGTTTGTGACTGTCTACTAGAGGAATTCGTCGTTGACGTGCTTGTTGTATTGTGTACCGGCGTGATTTCTACTTTGACTGTCTTTGGTGATGCGACGATGCCATCTTCGGTTGGAACAACCACTTCTCTGGTTGTTTTCTCTGTAATATTCGTAATATCCACCGGTAGCGCGAGACTTTCAATTCCATCAAGTTTTGATTGTGGTCCTCTTAGCACCGTTGAAAGGGTATCTAATTTAAAATCATAATGGGAAATCCCATTAGGCAATGTCCCTACTTGCGAAGCATACAGACTGACAATTTTTTCTGGCGCTTTTACTTTTACAATAACTTGTGCTTCTTGGGGATCTGAAACAACACTCAAACGATTCCCCTCTTTATCCAATGCTTCAATCGTTGCTTTTTCTTCAAAGTCAGCACTAGCTGTTTTAGAAGGATCAATTGTTGCAACTACGCGATCAATTTGGGCTAACGTCTTTTCACCAGTGGTAATCTGAGCTTCTTCTGGTTTTACCGTTACACTATCAACTGAGAACCCTTCCCCTAAATTAGAAGAAGAAACAACCGGATGGATTTTAAAAGATTGCGTTACTTTCTTTTCAATCGTCACGGTAACTTTAGTTGGATTAATCGTATAGCCCACAGCGCTACTGCCGTTTTGAATCCGTAATTTCACTTCATGGGTACCTTCTCCTAATCCGGTTAAATCACAAACGACACGGAATCCTCTGGTATCCGGATTTGCTTCAGCATTTAATTGGATACGATTGGCACTGCTTAATTTCACCGAAACATACGGATCAAAGCCTAGAATATAATATTTATCCGAGTCATAAACCGGATGAATTTGCACTTTATTAACTGTTTCTTCAAAATTTTCCGGATTTGTGTTCAATGTCGTTTGAACATTACGTCCGTTGGCATTAAAAAATAAAATCAAGCTGAAAACCAACGCTAAGAAGCCATACAAGATATTGCTTTTGCGACTTGAATTCATTTCTTACCTCCTTTAGCGATACTTTCGATAAAGGATTGCAGCTGGTTTTTCTTTGTCTCTGTTTTTTCTTCTGGAATTAATTCTCTGTGTAAAATTTTCAAATATTCTTCTTGGGATAATTCTGACAACAGTTGATTATTCAAAGTAATACTTACCCCACCAGTTTCCTCTGAAACAACTACGGTAACCGCATCACTAACTTCACTAATCCCAACTGCAGCTCTGTGGCGTGTGCCAAATTCTTTTGGAATTAACATACTTTCTGATAATGGCAAATACGCACAAGAAACAGCAATTTTGTCATTGCGAATAATGACTGCACCATCATGTAGTGGCGTATTGGGTATGAAAATATTAATCAAAAGCTCACCTGTTATATCCGCCTCTAATGCAATCCCTGTTTCAATATACTCTTCTAAACCCGTATTTCTTTCAATGGTGATTAACGCACCAATTTTACGTTTGGACATATATTGAATCGCTTTGTCTAGTGATGTAATCAGCTGTTCATCTTCTTTTTGCTCTTGTTTGGTCGTCTTAAAGAGGGTACTACGTCCAAGATGTTCCAACCCACGTCTTATTTCAGGCTGGAAAATGACAATAGCCGCTATCACTCCATAGGTAATAACTTGATCCATCAACCAAGACAAAGTATGCAAACCAATGAGTTCAGCTCCAAACCGGATCGCAATAAAAATTGCTACTCCTTTAAATAGCTGAATTGCTTTGGTGCCGCGAACAAGTTGGATTAACTTATAGACGATATACCAGACAACCAGAATATCCAAAATATTAACGAAAAAGTTCCAAGAAAAAATATCGACATTAAACATTTGTTTCCAATAATCGATATTAAATAATTCTTGAATGCTAAATGACATAGGCAGACTCCCTTTACAATTGGACTTACTTCAATAGTATAGCACAGCTTTTCTATCCCCTCACCTGCAAAACCATGGAAGTTACAATTTTTTCACAACTCTTTTTCATTTTTCTTTGAAATCGGTCTACTTAAACACAACATTTCCCATTTCTTTAAACTTTCGCTAAACTAAAAAAGAGAAACAATGAGAGGATGAAAAAAATTGGATATCACAATTATTAATGCAAACGAAACAAATGGCGATGTGGGAATTATAATTGGCAATAAAAATGCGAAAAAAACACTTGTAGAATTTATTAACTTACGCTGTCCTTATTGTCGTCAATGGTTTTTAGAACATGAAGATTTATTAAATCAAGAAGTGGCAAGTGGTAATCTAAAACGGGTTATAAAACTCTACGATAAAGACAAAGAAAGCTTACAGCGGGGTAATGTCATGCACCAGTACGTCACAAAAGGTGATGCGACAAAAGCTTTAGCAGATATTAAAAAAATCTTTTTATCCCAAGATTTATGGGGAGATTTATCTTTAGATTCTGTTGTTAAATTTGCTGAAAGTGACTTGAAATTAGCCAACTATGCCGATGAGCTGACTCAAAAAGCGATTATGGATGAGGCAAAAAGAGCCAACATTCAATTTGTCCCGACAATGATTATCGACAATCATATTTTTGATGAAGGAATTAGTGAGGCTACATTATTAGAGTATCTTCATCAATAAAAACGTAAAAAAACCGAGGGTAGTCTGTGTCGCTTTTATTAGCAGCACAAGCTAACCTCGGTTTTTTTCATTAAAATTAGCAGTACAGGTAAAACATCTGCCAACTATTTCTTATGGTCTTTTTTACGCCTTTTGTAAAAAATTTAACTTGCCTGCTCTCGTAATCGATCAGCAAATTCATTAATTTTGCGAATGCGGTGGTTAATTCCCGACTTTGAAATAGCACCAGAAGGAATCATCTCGCCCAGCTCTTTTAAACTTACCTCAGGATGTTCCAAGCGTAACTCGGCAATCTCTTGTAATTTTTCAGGCAAAGCCTGCAACCCCACCCGTTGTTCGATAAATTCAATATTTTCGATTTGTTTTGACGCTGCATCAATTGTTTTATTTAAATTAGCGGTCTCACAATTCACCAAACGGTTAACCGAGTTGCGCATATCTCGGACAATTCTGACATCCTCAAATTTCAACATGGAATTTGTAGCACCAATTAGCGTCAAAAAATCGGCAATCTTTTCGGCTCCCTTTAAATATGAAATATAGCCATTCCGTCGATCTAAAGTTCGCGCATTTAAATCATAATAATTGAGCATTTCACAAATATCTTGATTGTGCTCTTCATAAAGCGAATAAATTTCCAAATGATACCGACTCGTTTCCGGATTATTCACCGACCCAGACGCCATAAAAGCTCCCCGCAAATAAGAACGCATCTTTTGGGCATTTCCCATAATCTCATCAGAAATATGGGTTTGAAACATCAGACCATCCATAATCGCAAGTTCATTTAAAACTTCTTGCGTTTTTTCCTTCAAACGAACGATATAGACATTATTTTTTTTCAATTTCATCTTGCGTCGTACTAATAGTTCGCTACGCACCCCAAAATGATCTTTTAATAACGAATAAATCCGTCGAGCAATCGCAGCATTTTCTGTTTGGACGTTTAAGACAAATTGATGGTTGCTTAAACTCACCGACCCATTCATCCGAATTAAAGCTGCTAATTCAGCTTTTGCATGTTCTTTATGCACTTCTAAAGTCGTTAATTCTTTTTTTACATCCGCAGCAAATGACATCACAATCACCCCTTTCTACTACAAAAATTCAATTGGATCAATGAATTGCTATTAATACAAAATACGTAACAATTCTTCTACAACTTTTTCACCATCATGGAAAACCCCACCATCTCGCAACTGTAAAAAATCAGCCGAGACAACGCGACAACCTTCTTTTCGCAACGCTTTAAAATCGTGTTTTACTTGCACCAAATATTCATCGTAAACTTCTGGATCCATATATCCTTCAGGAACCTTTTCTGTATTTACTAAAACAGTATCCACGAAAGGTTTCTTTAGATGCTGATGAAGAACTTGAACGTGATTGGCGTCTGTGAAATGCTCGGTCTCTCCTTTTTGGGTCATGATATTGCAAATATAAACTGTTTCTGCTTTTGTTTCTAGAAGCGCTTGTCCAATTTCTGAGATCATCAAATTCGGCAAAATACTTGTAAATAAACTACCGGGTCCTAAAACAATCATATCTGCTTCCATAATCGAAGATACTACTTTTCGAGCCGCTCTAGGCTCACTATCTCCGTCTTGATTACGGACAAAAACATGATCAATTGTTTTACGATCGATGGCAATTTTAGACTCCCCAATCGCTTGGGTACCATCTTTAAAAACCGCATGCAAAACTAATGGTTTCTCACTAGAAGGATAGATATTGCCGTCAACGTGCATCATTTTTGTTAACAATTGAATTGCTTCATACGTACTGCCACGCATTTCAGACATCGCTGCAATAATCAAATTTCCAAGGGCGTGATTTGCCAAAAACTTATCACTTTTTTTAAAACGATATTGAAAAATATCTGCGTAAAGTTTGGGCATGTCAGATAACGCGACTAATACATTGCGTAAATCTCCTGGTGGCGACATGGCAATGGAGTCGCGAATTTCGCCACTGCTTCCTCCGTCATCAGCAACAGTGACAACAGCTGTAATATCAATTCCTTGATTTCGTAATCCCCGTAAAATGACTGGTAGTCCCGTTCCGCCACCGACTACTACCACTTTTGGTTTGCGGATTCGATACGTCTTCATTTTCATGAGCGATTCACCGTCTCTTTACGTTTATCCTTATCGCGGTGCGTGATATTAACTTTATAATTTTTACTTAATGCTTGGCCCACTCGCTCAGTTAATGCAACCGAACGATGTTGGCCACCGGTACATCCGATTGCAATCGTCAAGCTACTTTTCCCTTCTTTGACATAACCAGGCATAATGGTTTCCAACAATTGATAAAATTGTTGATAAAATTGCTCAGTTTCTGGAAAAGACATTACGTAATCATACACCGCTTGATCTTTACCAGTTAATGGACGTAGCTCTGGAATATAATGTGGGTTGGGTAAAAAGCGAACATCCATCACAATATCCGCATCAATTGGCAGACCGTATTTAAAACCAAAAGAAATCATTTCAATGCGAAATCCGCCTTCACTAGACGTTTTAAATTCTTGATTAATTTTTTCTCTTAATTGGCGAGGGGTTAAATTAGTCGTATCTACCACAAATGTTGCTTTGGTTTTCAAATCTTCTAAAATAGCCCGCTCTTTCCTGATACCTTCTGTAATTAAACCATCCATAGCTAATGGATGCACTCGTCTGGTTTCTTTGTACCGGGAAACCAGTTCTTCATCTGAAGCATCTAAGAAAAGAACTTGCGTATCAATAAAATTTGTATTTTCGATATCCACTAACATTTCTTGAATTTCTTCAAAAAAAGAACGGGAGCGTAAATCAACAACCAAGGCAATTCTCGTTACTTTACCAGATTCTTTAATCAGTTCCCAAAATTTAGGAATTAAAGACGGCGGCATATTGTCGATACAAAAATAGCCCATATCCTCAAAACTTTGAATTGCCACTGTTTTACCGGCACCACTCATACCAGTAATAATGACTAATTTTAAATTGTCTTGCATATTAAAAGCTCCTCTCATAGTTAAATCGCCGTTTCAAAGAAACGACGATTTCTCACAAACATTATAACATTCCGGGCGTATCATTAGCAATAAAATTACCCTAGGAAATAAAAAAGCTTTATAAAATAATCAAAATAGCGACGCAGTTATAGCAACACTTGTAAATATCTTTTAAACCTAACTAAAAAACAGACCATTTATTTATAAATGGTCCGTTTTTTTATAAAGCAAATATAAATTTTTTGTAAGAAAAAAATTGATTTGACACTATCTAGCTTTCAAACTAGCTAGTTTCATGAATCAATTCCGCTGACAAGCTAAAATTTGCGAACATGAAAAAGGCATGGACACAAATTTTACTCGTATATCACCGGGATAAATGATCCCCTCAGCTCTTTTTACGATCTGCTAACGCGCGTTCAATTGTTCGATCAACTAAAATCGACTGCGCATCAACCACATTGTAAGGATTGTCTGTAGCGAATTCTTCCATTAAGGATAATTCTGTACAGCCTAAAACGGCGCTGGCGCAGCCACACTCTTCAATTGCTTCGGCCAAAATTTCGTAATAGAGTTCCTTATTTAAAAAATCATTTTCTTTAATATCACGATAAATTAAATCATTTACTTTTTGTTGTAACTTACTTTCAGGCAACATCACTTCAAAGCCAACTTTTTCCAGTTCCCGTTGGTAGACTCCGGCTTTTACACTGCCCTCGGTACCTAAAAAAGCAACTTTGCCCCCTTTTTGTCGGCGACTCATCTCAATAGCTGCCTCTCTTGGCATATGCAAAATTGGAATCTCTGTTGCAGCTTGTAATGTTTCAAAAAAGTAATGGGCTGTATTACAAGTTAAAACAATAAAATTCGGTTTTAATAAATTTTGCTTGGCAATATCATCCAATAAAAAAGGTAATGGATTTTCTGCTGTTGAATCTAAAATGTACGCCGTACGGTCAGGAACAGTAGCATGATTAAACAAAACATAATTTAAATAATCCTGATCTTTATGGGTAACAGTACGATGGTTCAACAAACGAACAAAACTTTCGGTTGCTTGCGTGCCCATCCCACCTAAAATACTAAAAAAGTTTTCCACTTAGTTTAGCCTTCTTTCTCACTGAAGTATTTCTTAAAGCCTGTCACGTAGTTGTGGAAAGCGTATTTCATCAATACATAGCGACGAATAGATGAATCTTTATCATAAAATAACGTTGTGCCATAACGGCCAGCTTTGATTAGTTTTTCCGCGTATTGTTTATCTGCATTGTCTTTAGCATATTTGCGAAAAACTTTTTTTGGTACGCCAAGCCAAACTTTTGCCTTGGGATTATCCTTACGTCCATATTCAGTCTTTCTAAAGACGCTATTAAATACTAAGTCTTCGGTCACATATTTTGCTAAATTAAATCCGCTTAAGGTTACAAAGAAGCTGCTACGCCCTTGACGCAAGTTAATTTCAAACAATTTATATTGCCCGTCACGGCGATCGTATTTCATATCAAAATTGGCAAAGCCAACGTAATTAATCTTTTCTAAAAAACTTTTAATGGTTTGGTAAATTTCGTCATTTTGATCCGGTACGATCACAACGTAATTGCCAACTGCCGCCGGTGCTGGATCTTCTAATAAAGGATGACCCAAAAACATAAAACGCGTGTTACCCTTTTGATCGACATATGCGTTTAATACCCGCATATTGCTGTCATCCCCGGGAATAAAGTCTTGAGCAATCATTTCACTTTGGTAACCAGCTTTATATAAACGATCTAAAATCGTATTGAACTCTGTCAAATTATCAATGATAAAAGCTTTTTTACGACCTTCAAAGTCTACAGACAACCATTCCACACTATTCGCTGGTTTTAACGCTACAGGAAAATCAAAAGGTAATTCTTGATTTAATTTTCCCGCTGCGACCATATCTTTTGTAATGATCAATGTCTTGGGGTAAGGCAGCTGGTATTTTTCACAAATATCATAAAAACTAACTTTATTAATTAATTTTTCAAATAAGGAATAATCGTTGGCAGCAAAAACATAATAATCTTTCAAATCTTCTTTGTGTTGGGACAGTAATTCTGCATAGCCGTCCCCGCAGGCTACTAATAAATACTTTATACTTGGATCATTGTA
This sequence comes from Enterococcus montenegrensis, assembly GCF_029983095.1. Lineage (NCBI taxonomy): Bacteria > Bacillati > Bacillota > Bacilli > Lactobacillales > Enterococcaceae > Enterococcus > Enterococcus montenegrensis. The sequence continues at coordinate 1,305,398 of NZ_CP120467.1, read as the reverse complement.
CTTAGAATTAGCCAATTCCAGTAATTTCTCACTAAAAACAGGATCTTGATCAAAGCCTGCAATCACATTTACATCCACAATTTTACTGTACTTTGTTGGCGCTAATTGAAAAGAAGCATACGCCGTTGACTTCATGCCATATTCTTCATAAAAAGCTCGGGCCATGCCATAAACATTCATATCACTACCTAATAATATGGGGACAAAAGGTTGTTGTTCCACTTTTTACCACACTCACTTCATGTTTTACTTTAAATAATTTCAATATCTTCCTTTAATACAACATTCGTATCATACCATAAAGAAAAAGAGCAATCAAAAGCTATCTTCTGACTGCACCCTTTCTAAAAGAAATATTATTGATTTAAACTAAAACTTTTTTCAAGTAGTGACCTGTGTAGCTTTCTTTTACTTTAGCAATTTGTTCAGGGGTCCCTTTGGCAATAATCATACCACCACCATCGCCGCCTTCTGGACCAAGGTCAATCACGTGATCGGCTGACTTAATGACATCTAAGTTATGTTCAATCACCAAAACTGTATTTCCTGCGTCAGCTAACCGTTCCAAAACTTTTAGTAAACGCGCAATATCATCTGTATGAAGCCCAGTAGTTGGTTCATCCAAAATGTAAAAACTTTTTCCATTGGAGTTTTTATGCAATTCACTGGCTAACTTCATCCGCTGCGCTTCTCCACCTGATAAAGTTGTTGCAGGTTGACCAAGGGTAACGTAGCCCAAACCGACATCCACAATTGTTTGTAATTTGCGATGAATTTTTGGAATATGTTTGAAGAATTCCACCGCATCTTCTACTGTCATATCTAAAATTTCAGCAATATTTTTACCTTTGTAATGAACTTCTAAGGTTTCAGAATTATACCGTTTCCCATGACATACTTCACACGGAACATATACGTCTGGCAAAAAATGCATTTCAATTTTAATAATCCCATCACCGCGGCAGGCTTCACAACGACCACCTTTTACGTTAAAGCTAAATCGTCCTTTTTTATAACCTCGAATCTTTGCCTCATTGGTTTTGGCAAATAAATCACGAACATCGTCAAAGACACTAGTATAAGTAGCTGGGTTACTGCGTGGTGTACGTCCAATTGGACTTTGATCGATATCAATTATTTTTTCAATTGACTCATAGCCGGTCATTTTTTTGAATTTCCCTGGCTTGTTGGAGTTACGGTTAATTTTTTGTGCCAAGGCTTTTTTCAAAATTTCATTCACTAAGGTTGACTTTCCAGAACCAGAAACACCAGTAACTGCAATGAATTTACCTAAAGGAAATTCGACGTTTACATTTTTTAAGTTGTTTTCTGCGGCACCGGTAATCTTTAATTTGTTGCCATTACCTTTTCGCCGTTGTTCAGGTACGGAAATGACCTTTTTACCTGATAAATACTGACCAGTAATCGAATTAGGATTTGCGGCAACTTCTGCTGGCGTACCAGCAGCGACAATTTCCCCACCTTGTGCGCCAGCACCAGGACCGACATCAATCAAATAATCAGCAGCCCGCATGGTATCCTCATCGTGTTCCACCACGATTAAAGTATTTCCTAAATCACGCATCTTCCGCAGCGAATCTAACAGGCGATCATTGTCTCGTTGGTGCAAACCAATAGAAGGTTCATCTAAAATATACAATACCCCAGATAAGTTCGAACCAATTTGAGTGGCCAAACGAATTCGTTGCGCTTCACCACCAGACAATGTCCCAGCAGCGCGACTTAACGTTAAGTAATCCAAACCAACATTTTGTAAAAAGTTCAAGCGATCGCCAATCTCTTTTAAAATTGGTTTAGCAATCATTTGTTCTTGTTCTGTCAGTCTCACAGTTTCAAAAAAGTTTAACGCTCCATGAATAGCCTTTTCACTGACTTCACCAATATGGGTACCATTAACTTGGACCGATAATGCCTGTGGATTTAAACGATAACCATGACAAGCTTCACACGTAAGTTCTGTCATATAAAGTCGCATCTGGTCACGGGTAAAATCACTATTGGTTTCATGATATCGCCGTTTAATATTTGTCAAAACGCCTTCAAAAGGCACCTCTACATCTCTGATACCGCCAAAGTCATTTTCATAATGAAAATGGAAAGTCTCACCATTTGAACCGCGTAAAACGATTTGTTGTTGTTCTTCGGGTAATTTTTCAAAAGGTGTATCTAAATCAATTCCAAAACTATCACAGGCTTGTGCTAACATTTCTGGATAATATTGTGAACTAATTGGATTCCAAGGAACAATCGCTCCTTCTCTTAGTGTTTTACTTTGATCAGGAATCACTAAATCCAAATCCACTTCCAATTTAACCCCAAGGCCATCACACTCAGGACAAGCTCCAAAAGGTGCATTAAAAGAAAATAGACGTGGTTCCAATTCTCCTACAGTAAATCCGCAATACGGACAAGAGTAGTGTTCACTGAATAATTTTTCTTCTTGACCGATTACATCTACTACAGCATAACCTTTTGCCAAATGTAAAGCAGCTTCAAAGGAATCAAATAGGCGAGAACGAATCCCATCTTTAACCACAATGCGGTCAATTACAATGGCAATTTCATGTTTCAAATTCTTTTCTAGTTCTGGTACTTCACTGATGTCGTAGATTTCACCATCTACGCGTACCCGGACGTAGCCTTCTTTTTGAATCAATTCAAAAACTTTTTTATGTTGGCCCTTTTTTTGATACACAATGGGAGCTAAAATTTGAATTTTCGTTCTTTCTGGTAAAGTTAGAACCTCATCTACCATTTGTTCAACTGACTGACTCGTAATTTCAATATGATCATTGGGACAAATCGGGTGCCCAACACGAGCATACAACAAGCGCAAGTAGTCATTAATTTCTGTGACTGTCCCAACTGTTGAACGCGGATTTTTACTCGTTGTTTTTTGATCAATAGAAATAGCTGGACTTAAGCCATCAATACTATCAACATCTGGTTTATCCATTTGCCCTAGAAATTGTCTAGCATAAGCCGATAAACTTTCCACATAGCGCCGCTGTCCTTCAGCGTATAACGTATCAAAAGCAAGTGAACTCTTTCCTGACCCGGAAAGACCCGTCACTACAACTAGCTCATCTCTAGGAATCGTAACATCAATATTTTTTAAATTATGGGCTCTGGCGCCATGAATCACGATTTTATCATTTGCCATATTTTTACTCCTTAATGAGATTAACAGCACCAAAAGATGCTGTTAATCTCAATTTATTCCGTAGCTTTTAATTCTAAAATTGTATCGCGCAAAGTGGCTGCTGTTTCAAAATCTAATGCTTTGGCAGCTTCTTTCATTTCTTTTTCCAACTTAATTAACAAGATATCTTTTTCTTCTTTAGTTAATTCATCATAGTTTGCCAACGTAACTTCTTCACCTGTGTCATCACTAGCTTTGGTGATGGCAATCAAATCACGAATTTCTTTAATGATAGTTTTTGGCACGATTCCGTGATCTTCATTATATTTTTCTTGAATACTACGACGGCGGGAGGTTTCATCCATCGCTTTTTGCATCGAATCGGTAATCTTGTCGGCATACATAATAACTTTACCTTCTGAGTTACGGGCAGCACGACCAATTGTTTGAACTAATGAACGTTCACTTCTTAAGAAACCTTCTTTATCAGCATCCAAAATTGCAACAAGAGATACTTCAGGCACATCCAAGCCCTCTCTTAGAAGATTAATTCCTACTAATACATCAAATTTACCTAAACGTAGATCGCGAATAATCTCAGTTCGCTCCAATGTCTTAATATCACTGTGAAGGTACTTAACTTTAATCCCTAATTCTTTAAAATAGTCCGTTAAATCTTCTGACATCTTCTTCGTTAACGTTGTGACAAATACCCGTTCATCTTTTGCCGCTCGTTCATTAATTTCTCCCACTAAATCATCAATCTGTCCCATAATTGGCCGGACTTCAATCAACGGATCTAATAGACCAGTTGGCCGAATAATTTGTTGCACCACAGTGTTCGTTTGCTCTGCTTCGTATGGACCAGGTGTAGCTGAAACATAAATAATTTGATTGACGTGCTCTTCAAATTCCTCTAGTCGCAGCGGACGGTTGTCTAAGGCCGAAGGTAAGCGAAAACCATAATCTACTAACATTTGTTTTCTGGCTCTGTCTCCATTATACATACCGCGAACTTGGGGCATGGTGACGTGGGATTCATCTATGACAATTAGAAAGTCATCGGGAAAGAAGTCAATTAACGTATAAGGTGGCTCTCCTTCTTTACGGCCGTCTAAATGACGAGAATAATTTTCAATCCCAGAAGTATAGCCCATTTCCCGTAACATTTCGATATCGTAATTGGTTCTCTGCTCTAGTCGTTGTGCTTCAAGTAATTGATTATTTTCTCTTAAAACTTTCAAGCGCAAATCCAATTCATTTTGAATAGAAGCAATTGCCGACTCTAGATGATCTTCATTGGTTACAAAGTGAGTAGCTGGAAAAATTGAAACATGTTCTGTCTCGGCCATTATTTCACCAGTCAGGGCATCGACTTCTCGAATGCGATCGATTTCATCACCAAAAAATTCGATTCGTAATGCGCGCTCATCTCTTGAAGCAGGGAAAATTTCCACTACATCTCCTCGGACACGAAAACGTCCCCGTTGAAAATCAATATCGTTACGTTCAAATTGAATTTCTACTAAGTCTCGTAAAAGTTGATCACGGCTGATTTCCATTCCTACCCGCAACGAAACAACTTGTTTTTGATATTCCATAGGTGAACCTAAACCAAAAATACAAGAAACTGAGGCAACCACCACAACATCATTGCGTTCCAAAAGAGCGCTGGTTGCAGAATGGCGTAATTTATCAATTTCATCATTAATACTGGAATCTTTTTCAATATAGGTGTCAGAAGATGGAACATAAGCTTCGGGTTGATAATAATCATAGTAACTAACAAAATATTCAACCGCATTATCAGGGAAGAATTCTTTGAACTCACCATACAATTGGCCTGCCAATGTTTTGTTGTGGGCAATAATTAAAGTCGGTTTATTAACCTCTTTAATAACATTTGAAATTGTATACGTCTTACCAGTACCGGTAGCGCCTAGTAAAATTTGCGCTTTTTTTCCCTCGTTAACCCCTGCTACTAATTGGCTAATAGCTTCTGGTTGGTCACCGGCTGGTTCGTATTTTGAAACCAACTGGAATTGATTGGAGGTCACTCGATCAATCATTCACATCTTCCTCCTTAAAATATTTTATCTCTACAAAAATTGTATTCTTTTCCTATATAAAAGAAAATAGATACGCATTTTGTCCACGAAATATTTTAACATACCGAACATATTTTCGCTAGTTTTCTGCTACGTCTGAACCTTTTCTTAATGTTACTTTTTATAACATGAGTTGTAACTTTTTAAGACTTTTTTCTCATAATTCACAAAAAACATTGTTAAGCAACAGATTACTGCATATAATATTTCATATGTGAATTTTTATATCCACTTTTTATCTGCAGTTAAGAAGGCTTAATCTGCCTGCCATTTCTAAAGGCAGACAGAAGCCTTTTAACATTTATTTATAGGAGGAATTAACTATGAAAAGAAAGCTGATCTTATGTTTATCTTTTTTGGCAGGCTTTTTAACTTTAGCCGTCAATAAACCCGCTGCCGCTGCAGAAGAAACATACAAAATCGGAACTGATATCACTTTTGCCCCCTTTGAATTTCAAAACGAGCAAAATGAATATGTCGGTATCGATATTGATTTACTAAAGGCAATTGCAAAAGACCAGGACTTTAAAATCGAATTAAAACCCTTGGGCTTTGACAGCTCGATTCAAGGTGTCCAGTCAAATCAATTGGACGGTATGATCGCTGGGATGAGTATCACCGACGAACGTAAAAAATCTTTTGACTTTTCAGATCCTTATTACGATAGCGGTATTCAAATGGCCGTTGCAAAAGGCGATACCAAAATTAAAAACTACACCGACTTAAAAGGGAAAACTGTTGGTGCCAAAGTTGGAACAGAATCTGCAACTTTCTTGGAAGAAAATAAAGAAAAATACGACTATAGTATCAAATTATATGATGCCGCTGACGCTCTTTACGGTTCATTGAATAACAATACAGTACAGGCAATTTTCGATGATGAACCTGTTTTAGGTTACGCGGTTAGAAAAGGACAACCTTTACAATTAGTCGGTGACAAAGAAAAAGGCAATTCATATGGCTTTGCTGTCAAAAAAGGCAAAAATGCAGAATTACTAAAAAAATTCAACGCTGGCTTAAAAGACTTAAAATCTAGTGGCGACTATGATAAAATCGTGGCAAAATATGTTGCTAAAAGTGAAGATACTGCTGCTACTCCGATGAAAAAAATCGAACCCAAAAAAGCAGAATATGTCATTGCCAGCGATACTGCTTTTGCACCTTTTGAATTTCAAAATACAGATAATAAGTACGAAGGTATTGACGTTGACTTATTAAATAAAGCAGCCCAGATGCAAGGTTTTAAATTAAAATGGAATCATATTGGTTTTGCCGGTGCTGTCCAAGCAGTTCAAGGTAATCAAGCCGATGCTATGATTGCTGGGATGACGATCACCGATGAACGCAAACAAAGTTTTGATTTTTCTGAGCCTTATTTTGAATCGGGAATTCAATTAGCCATAAAAAAAGGCAATGACGAAATCAAGAGTTATGCTGATTTAAAAGGAAAAAAAGTTGGCGCGAAAATAGGAACTGAAAGTGCTGATTTCCTCCAAAAAAATAAAGATAAATATGGCTACACGATCAAACAATATGATACAGCTGACGGACTTTATGATTCCGTTCGCGGGGGGCAAATTGACGCTATTATGGATGACTATCCCGTAATTGGCTATGCTATTAGCCAAGGACAAGAACTAGCTACCCCAATCAAACGTGAAAGCGGCGGTTCATATGGCTTTGCTGTTAAAAAAGGACAATCTCCGGAACTTTTGGAAATGTTTAACGAAGCCTTAAAAGAAATGAAACAGACCGGTGAATATGACAAGATCTTAAATAAATACATTGCTGATGGCAACGAACAAAAAAAATCTACGGTTGATGAGTCAACCATTGGCGGTTTGTTGAAAAACAACTGGAAAGTTTTACTAGAAGGATTATGGAAAACAATCTCACTGGCTTTAATCTCTTTTGTATTAGCACTTGCAATTGGTGTTATCTTTGGTTTGTTTAGCGTTGCGCCAATCAAAGGTTTACGTATTTTTGCTTCAATTTATGTCGATATTATTCGTGGGATTCCAATGATGGTACTCGCCTTCTTTATCTTCTTTGGTTTATCAGATGCAATTGGCTTTACCATTCCCGACTATACGGCTGGGGTTATCACATTAACCCTGAATGCTAGTGCCTATATCGCTGAAATTGTCCGTGGTGGTATTAATGCAGTTCCTGTGGGACAAATGGAAGCTTCTCGTAGTTTAGGGTTAGGCTATACCCATACCATGCGCAAAATTATACTGCCCCAAGCTATTAAAATCATGATTCCATCATTTGTTAACCAATTTGTTATCTCGCTAAAAGACACCACCATTATTTCTGTTATTGGGGTTGTTGAATTGCTTCAGACTGGTAAAATCATCGTAGCCCGTAATATGCAAAGTACTTACGTTTACCTAATTATCGGTGTTATGTATTTAATCGTAATTACTGCCTTAACTCGTCTGGCGAAAGTTTTAGAAAAGAAGGTGAAATAAGATGGCAGAAAAAATTAAAGTAACCAACTTAGTTAAAAAATATGGTGACAATACCGTCTTAAATGATATGAGTATCACAATTAACGAAGGCGAAGTTGTGTGTGTAATCGGCCCATCTGGTTCAGGTAAAAGTACATTTTTGCGTTGCTTAAACCGACTAGAAGAACCTACCAGTGGCGATATCGAAATTGATGGTACCCACTTAATGGCTAAAGAAACGAACATCAACAAGGTTCGTCAGCATATCGGGATGGTATTCCAACATTTCAATTTGTTTCCTCATCTATCCGTGATGCAAAATATTACTTTAGCACCCACCGACCTTGGTCGGATGTCAAAATCAGATGCCGAAAAAAAGGCAGTTAGTTTATTGGAAACAGTTGGCTTAGCTGATAAAAAAGACGCCCTGCCTGGTAGTTTGTCTGGCGGTCAAAAGCAACGTGTCGCTATTGCGCGTGCACTGGCGATGAACCCAGATATTATGTTGTTTGACGAACCAACTTCAGCACTAGATCCCGAAATGGTTGGTGACGTTTTAAATGTCATGAAAAAACTAGCCAAACAAGGGATGACAATGGTCATCGTTACCCATGAGATGGGATTTGCAAAAGAAGTTGCCAATCGTGTTTTATTTTGCGATGGTGGCAAATTTTTAGAAGACGGCACTCCAGATGAAGTCTTCAATAATCCTACTAATCCGCGGACCAAAGACTTCTTAGATAAGGTCTTAAACGTCTAATTACATTAAAAAAAAGCAATCCTCTGCTAAGTTTTCTTAACAGAGGATTGCTTTTTTATGTGAATAAATCATGCGGTCAAAGATTATCCCTGTCAGGCTCCACGAATCAATCCTCACCCACAGGCAAAAATTTATACAAACGAAAAAAATTTTAATAAATTTTACTTTTATGTCTCAAAGCCGAAATATCCCTCCAACTTTTCTTAATTTTAAACAAATGTAAGTGTAATTTTATTTTTTCAGCAAATCACATTAATGTTTCGTTCCACCAACAGTTTTGATATCTTCTTGCCCAGAAGTAGCTATTGCGGCAATTGCTGCTGTTAGACCAATTACAATGTCATTTATACTCATTGCGGGCTGTTGTGGTTTTGTAACAACCTGTTCGAAAATGAAAGGTACGTGGATAAACCCACCTTTTAAATTTGGATATTTTTTATCAATTAAGTATTGCACATAATACATAATATAGTTGCAAACAAAACTACCCGCCGTATAAGAAATTGCCGCTGGAAGTCCTTTAGCATTAATTGCCGCTACCATGGCCTTTATCGGTAATTGGGTAAAATACGCGGTTTGCCCATCCGTAACTATCGTCTCGTCAAGCGGCTGATTTCCGGCATTATCGGCAATTCGCGCATCAGCCAGATTAATCGCTACCTTCTCAGGTGTAATCGCAAAGCGTCCTCCCGCCTGACCAATATTAACTACGACATCAGGTTTGTTTAATTCAATGGCATTTTCAACTACTATACCAGCTTGTCCAAATACTGTTGGAATTTCCAACTTAATAATTTTTGCTCCCGCAATTTCTTCTGGCAGACGTTTCACCGCCTCTAAGGCGGGGTTGATTTTTTCTTTGTCAAAAGGATCAAATCCGGTTACTAAAATCTTCATTTTAAGCTCTTCTTTCTATGCTAACTCAGTTAAAGCCGTGCTGATTTTTGCTTCATCTACTTGTTTACCAAGGTGATTTCCAGCTTGCTTCGTTAATAAAATTTTCTTAGCAAGATCCCTAATCATGGTTTGAGATAAATTCAAATTAAGTTCTGGTAAGGTAGTCGGCAGTTTCAAACTCGTAAATAATTGACGGTAATCCTCATACTCTGTTCTCCTTTTTTCAATTAACAACTGTAAAAGTAGTCCTACTGCAACAATTTGACCATGACTGCCTCTTACGCTCAATTGGCAATCTCCCATTATCACGTTATGAAAACTATGGGCCAAACTCAAGCCGCCATTTTCAAACCCCAAACCACTTAATAAAATATTGGACTCTACGACATTTTCAAAAGCAGCATTTATGATGCCATCCTTTTGTGCTCGTAGTGCACTTTTAATATCACGTATTAAAACGTCGTGACACGTTTTAGCTAAACTTAACGCTGCTAGGGTCGGTTTGGCACCAGCAATATTTACGCCCTGATCCTCCCAAACACTTCGCGCCTCAATATAAGTTGCAATACCATCGGCAAAACCTGCCACTAGCATTTCTTGAGGTGCCGCAAAGATAATTTTAGTATCCACTAGAACGATTTCAGGATTTTTAGCATAAAAATTATAGCGTACAAAATTTCCTGCATCATCATAAATAACAGAAATTCGCGACGTAGCAGCATCCGTCGCTGCCGATGTAGGTAAGACGGCAACAGGTAAGTGATTGTTATTTGCAACCATTTTCCCTAAATCCATTGCCTTCCCACCCCCTAAAGCAATGATAAATTGATAATTATCAGTTTGAATCATCTCTTTAGTCTTTGCAAAGAAAGTTGCTTGACTGCTGTGATCTACTAAAACAGCGGCACTTTCAATTTCTACTCTGTTTAAATTCTCAACCAACTGCTCTCCTACCATCTGCATCACAAATGCATCAGTCACAATTAAGGCTTTTTTACCTAATCGTTGCAAGCATAAAAGTTCTGTTTGAAAAGCCGCAAATCCTTGGATATAAACTTGGGGGCTAGCAAAAACGCGCATTCTACCACTCCTTTTATCTGACTATTCTAACTATAACTCAAAATAAGAAAAGCTTCACGAAATTATTTAATTTCACAAAATTAGATAAAGCGGCAAAAAACATAAGTCACTTTTTAACAAATATTTTTTAAGAAAATTAGGATATGGATATAATTTTCGTTACTATTTATAAAATAAACGGTTGTCTAAAATTAACTTTCTTCCAATTTCAAAAGAAAAAGAGTTCATCAGATTTCTCTGATGAACTCTTTTATCTTATTTTTTCTTACCGCCAAAGGCATCTTTCATTTTATCAAAGAAGCCTTCTGACTGTTGTTCAGTCAATTTTGTTCCACTAACTTCAGCAAATTGACGCAATGCTTGTCTTTGCTCTTCGCTTAGATTTTTAGGTGTAATCAATTTCACTTTTACGTGTTGATCACCATTTCCGCTTCCCCGCAATTTTGGCGCACCTTTACCACGTAAACGGAAATTCGTTCCGGTTTGTGTTCCAGCTGGAACTTTTAATTTCACTTCACCATGAACTGTCGGCACATTAATTTCATCCCCTAATGCAGCTTGAACAAAATTAAGTGGTAATTCATAATAAATTTCAGCCCCATCACGATCAAAAATGTCACTTTCTTCTACGCGAAAGACAACATATAAATCACCGTAAGGTCCACCGTTTTCACCAGCTTCTCCTTGGTTTTGTAGACGCATTTGTTGCCCATCTTCCACTCCGGCAGGGACAGTCACTTTTACTTCATGAGCTTTCTTTTCATGACCTGATCCATGACAAGTTGGACATGGATCTTTGATTTCTTTACCTGTTCCATGACATACATCACAAGTCTGACGACTCATCATCCGTCCTAGAGGCGTTTGGCGTTCAACATTAATCGTACCAGAACCATGACATTTTGAACACGTCACGGGTTGTGTACCTGGTTTAGCACCATTTCCGCCACAAGTATGACAGACTTCTTCACGATTGTATTTAACCGTTTTTTCCACCCCAAAAATGGCTTCTTCAAACTTTAAATTAACCGCATACTGTAAGTCAGCACCTTGTCTTGGTGCATTGGGATCAGCAGAACGACCGCCGCCACCACCAAAGAAGGATTCAAAAATATCTTCAAAACCGCCAAAACTACCGCCACCGCTGAATCCACCATAATTACCGCCGCCAAAGCCACCATAGCCTCCGCCGTAATTCGGATCAGTACCAGCATGACCATATTGATCATATGCCGCCCGTTTTTGCGGATCGCTTAAAATTTCATAAGCTTCCGAAATTTCTTTGAATTTGTCTTCTGCATCAGGTTCTTTATTAATATCAGGATGATACTTTTTGGAAAGCTTGCGATATGCTTTTTTGATTTCGTCATCGGAAGCTCCCTTTTGTAGCCCGAGGACTTCGTAATAATCACGTTTGTCTGCCATAGGCTTTCCCTCCACATACATTTAGTCTCACTTGGGTATTTTAACACATTTTGTTAGGAAGCTGAACTATCTCATAGAAAAAGCCAAAGCTAGGCCTTGGCTTTTTTCTAATCCTACACAGCGAACTATTTCACTTTTACAAAATTATTTATCGTCGCCGTCAACTTCTTCAAAATCAGCATCGACAACGTCATCAGCGCCACCTTGTGCTTGTGTTGGGTCAGCATCAGCTTGTTGTTGTGCTGCTTGTTCGTATAATTTAACTGTTAAATTTTGGACGATTTCGTTTAACGCATCGCGTTTTGCTTTCATATCTTCTAAATTATTAGCTTCAACAGCAGCTTTTAATTCATCCCGCGCATCTTCTGCTTTTTTCACTTCATCTGCGTCAACTTTACCTTCTAATTCTTTTAATGTTTTATCAACAGAGAATAATAAAGCATCTACATCATTGCGCAAGTCAACTTCTTCTTTACGTGCTTTATCAGCTTCCGCATTTGCTTCTGCATCTTTTACCATGCGTTCGATTTCGTCGTCTGATAAACCTGATGAAGATTTAATCGTAATTTTTTGTTCTTTTTGTGTACCTAAGTCTTTAGCAGATACATTTACAATCCCGTTTTTATCAATATCAAATGTTACTTCGATTTGAGGAATACCACGAGGTGCAGCTGGAATATCTGTCAATTGGAAACGACCTAATGTTTTGTTGTCTGCAGCCATTGGACGTTCACCTTGCAACACATGAATATCAACAGCAGGTTGGTTATCTGCGGCAGTTGAGAATACTTGTGATTTGCTCGTTGGAATGGTTGTATTGCGGTCAATTAATTTTGTAAAGACTCCACCCATTGTTTCAATACCTAATGATAATGGGGTTACATCTAGTAAGACAACATCTTTAACATCACCTGTAATAACACCACCTTGAATAGCAGCACCCATTGCTACAACTTCATCTGGGTTAACAGATTTGTTTGGTTCTTTACCAGTTTCTTTGCGAACTGCTTCAACAACCGCAGGAATACGAGTTGAACCACCTACTAAAATTACTTCGTCTACTTCTGATTGTGATAAACCAGCATCTTTTAGCGCTTGGCGAACTGGTACTTTAGTCCGTTCAACTAAGTCAGCTGTCAATTCATCAAATTTTGCTCGTGTTAATGTCATTTCTAAGTGCAAAGGACCAGCGTCTCCTGCAGTGATAAATGGTAAGCTGATTTGTGTACTTGTCACACCAGATAAGTCTTTTTTGGCTTTTTCTGCAGCATCTTTCAAACGTTGCATTGCCATTTTGTCATTTGAAAGATCGATGCCGTTGTCTTTTTTGAATTCTGCTACCATGTGATCGATGATTTTATTGTCAAAGTCATCCCCACCTAAATGGTTATCCCCAGCAGTTGATAATACGTCAAAGACACCATCGCCTAATTCCAAGATTGATACGTCAAAAGTACCACCACCAAGGTCAAAGACTAAGATTTTTTCATCACGATCTGTTTTATCCAAGCCATATGCTAAAGCAGCGGCGGTTGGTTCATTGACAATCCGTTCTACTTCAAGACCGGCAATTTTACCAGCGTCTTTAGTTGCTTGACGTTGTGCATCGTTAAAGTATGCAGGAACTGTAATAACAGCTTTTTCTACTTTTTCACCTAAGTAGTCTTCTGCAAAGCCTTTAATGTATTGTAATACCATTGCTGAAATTTCTTGTGGTGTATAAGATTTTCCTTCTACTTCAACTTTGTAGCCTGCTTCGCCCATGTGGCGTTTAATAGAAGAAACAGTATTTGGGTTGGTTACAGCTTGACGTTTTGCTACTTCCCCAACTTGAATTTCGCCATTTTTAAATGATACAACAGAAGGAGTTGTTCGGTTACCTTCTGGGTTTGCAATAATTTTTGCTTCGCCGCCTTCTAGGACTGCGACTGCAGAGTTTGTTGTACCTAAGTCAATACCAATAATTTTACTCATAATAAAACGCTCCTTTAATAGTTACTCGTAATTTTTTTAAAATTTATTGGGCTACAATAACCATACTTGGTCGTAAGACGCGATCGTGTAACTTGTAGCCTTTTTGTAGTACCTGCACAATTGTATTGGCAGGTGCATCATCACTTGCTTCAACAGTTTGCACACCTTGATGGAAGTTGGGATCAAAAGCTTCGCCTTCAGCAGCAATCTCTTCAATTCCTTCTTCTTTTAAAGCTTGTTGCAAACTAGCTAAGGTCATTTCAACACCTTTTTTCAAATTAATGCCTTGTTCATCCGAGACATCTGTTGCCATTGCTCGCTCCAAATTGTCAATAGCCGGTAATAGTTTTTTTGCTAAGTCTTGTGAACGATAACGTTGTAAAAGTTCTCTTTCATTACGGTTACGATTGGTAATATTCGCAATTTCTGCTTTTGCCCGTAATAATTGGTCGTCCATTTCATCAATTTTTGCTGTCAGTTCAGTTAATTCATCTGTGACAGATTCTTGTTCCAAATCTTTTTGTTCAGTAGCTTCCGCTACCTCTTGATCTTTTAATTCTTGATCTTTTAATTCTTGATCTTTTAATTCTTGATCTTTTTCTGACACTGAACTTGCCACCTTTCTACGCAAATTTCTTTTTTAACTTGTTGCGTCGAGCGAACGATAATACTCCGCCAATTTCTCGGCTAGTTCTCTGGAAAACACATCAAGTAAACCAAACATTTTAGAATACTGCATACTTGCAGGACCTAATAATGCAATCACACCTTTACCATGACCAGAAATATCATAACTGGCTTGAATTAAGCTCATATTATGAAATAAGTCATTGCCCAACTCATCACCAATACGAATATCAATGTTATCTGTTGGTGGAATTAAAAGCTGCATCAACTCTTCAGGGTCTTTCATAAAGCGGTAAATTGATTTGAACTGATCCACATCAGTAGCAGGTTCAAAATCAATCATATTCATGCGACCGCCGACAAAGACCTTTTCTTCAAAAACTTGACCCAACATTAAATCAAATAAATCTAAAATACCTTCTGTTGTTTGAAAGTATTTATGCAAGATCATCGGAATCTCAGTACGCAGACGTTGGTAAACCGTTAGTAACGGCTCACCCACTAATTTGTCGTTGATGATCCGTACCATCTTTTCCAAGTCAGCTCCGCTGACACTTTGCGGCAAGGCAAAGACTTGACTTTCAACATTGCCTTGATCCGTTACGATAATCGCAATCACTTGACGACTATTTAACGGGACAATTCGAAAACCGGTCAGACGTCTATCCTTCATATCCGGACCCAAGGACAAGGCAGTATAGCTGGTTAAATTGGATAAAATTTCAGCAGATTGTTGAATAATATCGTTAATCTCATGAAATTCTTTTCCAAAAGACCGCTTGATTACTTGCATATCCGTTTTTGCTACACGAGTAGGCTTTAAAAGATGGTCAACGTAATAACGGTAACCCACCATCGAAGGAATACGACCAGAAGAAGAATGCGTCTTTTGTAAGAGACCTGCTTCTTCTAAAGCTTTCATATCATTGCGGATCGTTGCTGAACTAGCATTAATTCCTGCTGCCATTAAAGACTTAGAACCCACCGGCAAGCCGGTCTTCGTATAATGTTGGATAATGAGACGCAGAATATCTTGTTGTCTTTTTGTCAACATATTCATCACCTCGTATTTAGCACTCCGTCTATCTAAGTGCTAACACATATTAATATACCACAAGAAAGTTTAATGTCAAGAATTAAGCAACAAAAAATTAGCACTCTTTGATATAGAGTGCTAATCGTTTTTTTCAATCATATCAAGGCTTACATCAATTTAGAAAATCAATCTAATAAAAACTTCTCAAAAATTTCATTTCCAATCAATAACCCTTTTTCAGTGAGTCTGACATTGTCCTTTGTTTCAAGCAACCATTGTTTGCTTACCAAATCTGCCAAAACATTTCCGTAAACAGCCGTCAGCTCTTGCCCAAATTTTTCTGCAAAATGAGCTTTAGAAATACCAGCTTTTTTACGTAATCCCAAAAACATTTCTTCTTCCATTTGGTTATTGCGACTTAACTCTTCTGTTTCATAAATAGGAAGTTGATCGTTTTTCAATGGTTTTAAATAGTGTTGAATTGGACCAAAATTTTTATAACGCGTTTTTCCTAGATAGCCACTTGCTCCAGCGCCAAAACCAAAGTAGTGTTCATTATTCCAATAAACTAAATTATGTTGGGATTCAAATCCTGGCTTAGCAAAATTACTAATTTCATACTGAAATTTTCCGGTATCATGCATAGCTAACATCGTTTCTTCAAACATCTGACCTTCAATTTCTTGATCCGGCATCTCCAAGCGCCCTTGTCTCACCCAGTTCATAAACATCGTCTTGTTTTCTAAAATCAAGGAATACAACGAGTAATGGGGTAAATCTAATTCAATTGCCCGTTTTAAGGTATCGCGAAAACTTGCTAATGTTTGACCCGGAAGCGCATAAATCAAATCAATCGAAACATTTTGAAAATCTGCTTTTTCTAAGAAGTCCATTGTGTCATAGACGTCTTTAGCTGTATGTTTACGTCCAATCTTTTTTAGCAAAACATCGTCAAATGTTTGTACGCCCATGGAAAGACGGTTCACACTGTGATCTTTCATCACTTGTAATTTGTCTAAAGTCAAATCACCAGGATTTGCTTCCACGGTAAATTCGGTAACAGTCTCCATTGGGAAAAGATCATTAATTCCCCTTAAAAGGGTATCTAGTTGGCCAGCTGAAAGTGAAGTTGGTGTTCCACCTCCAACGTATAAAGTTGGACTTTTTTTTATGGGATTTTTTTCTAGCGTAAGTTTCATTTCTTTTAAAAGACAAGCGATGTATTCATCGACAGGCTGCCCTTCTAAAAAGACCTTATTAAAGTCGCAATAATAACAGATATGTTCACAAAAGGGAATGTGGATATAGGCTGATATTGCCGCGTCTTTTGGTTTTTTCATTTGTTGCATGGTTTAATTCCTCTCAATTAACATTACTTTTTTCTCAATCGTTTCATTTTCTCGTCTATCTTACCACAAGTAAATTCCTTCGTGGAAAAATGGCGGTTTTTTAACCAACTCTTTTAAAATTACCGTCTATTTTTTTAACTCTATGACAAGCTAAATTGAGAAATTATAAAAAGGTTGAATCTAGATTCAACCTTTTACTTCATATTGTTTTTTGTTATTACTTGGCATAAGTATTTTGACGATAACGATTTTGAGGGTGGTTTCGACAAGCTTGACTGCAAGCACCTAAATATTTCGTCTCATTTTCAACCGAAGCCAGAATACGGCGATTACATTCCGGATTGCTGCAATTAATGTAACGCTCACAAGGAGTTCCGTCAAACCAATCACGGCCAACAACCTTTTTATCAACGTGATTGATTTCTACACTAATCCGTTCATCAAAAACATACATTTTACCATCCCATAATTCTCCTTTAACTTCTGGATCTTTGCCATAAGTTGCAATCCCACCATCTAATTGTCCGACATCTTTAAATCCTTCTTTTACTAACCAGCCTGAGAATTTTTCACAGCGAATCCCACCGGTACAATAGGTGACTACCCGTTTTTCCATAAACTCTTCTTTATGTTCTTTGATCCACTGAGGTAATTCGCGAAAATTACGAATTTCTGGTCGCACAGCACCCCGAAAATGGCCCAAATCATATTCATAATCATTGCGAGCGTCAATCACAACGGTATCTTCGGCCAACAAAGCTTCTTTAAATTCTTTTGGCGACAAATATGCGCCTGTAACTTCATTAGGACTAAAATCATCGGATAATTGCAACGACACAATTTCTCGCCGCGGACGGACAAACATCTTTTTGAAGGCGTGTTCCGTTGCTTCATCACTTTTAAACGTAATATTTTTAAAGCGAGGATCATCTTTCAATGCTTTTTTATATGCCGCAGTTGCTTTTTTTAATCCTGAGACAGTGCCGTTAATACCTTCTTTTGCAACTAAAATCCGTCCTTTTAATCCTAATTTTTTACAAAAGGCCAGATGTTCTTGTGCAAATACTTCCGGCTCCTCAATTGTTGTGTATTTATAGTAAAGCAATACTTCATAATCCATCTTCATTCCCCTTTCTTATGTAGTATAGCCAATCACAAACTTAGAAGAAATTTCTCTGCTTGTGGCAAGTATCTCAAAATCCGTCTTTTTTCTTAAAAAAAAACTCTGCCAATTTTAAATTACATTTTTTCTCCTTTCAAAAGAACATTTTTACAACAATTCCTTTTCACCTCACAAAGGAAATGATTCACAAAACGCAAAAAAATATAAAAATAATTTACCCACATTGAAAAGCTACTATTTTATAAATAGTGGTAACCAGATTTTTCATTCTAAACTCACTCTAGTATGAGCAATAATTATTTCCTTTCAAATAAACAATAACCACAGCTAAGAAAAGTTTTTCAAACTCTTCACACACCTACAATAAGGCCGAACTTCAATATATTGCATCACAAATTTCTTAAAATTTTAACTTATTTCTTGCAGAGTTAGTGCGATGCTAGATGGCGCTAAAGCAGCCAAATCAATGCTTTTTATTGTAAAAAATCTTAAAAAAGATAAAAAAACCTTGCAATAAAGATTGCAAGGTAAGAGGTGCTTAATATTCCATCAATGTAATCATATCGTAGTCTTTAATTTTGTCTCGACCGTGTAAGTCCATTAGTTCAATTAGAAAAGCACAGCCCACAACTACGCCACCTAATTCTTCAACCAATTCTGTCGTTGCTTTAATCGTTCCCCCGGTTGCCAATAAGTCGTCACAAATTAAAACGCGTTGGCCAGGTTTAATAGCATCTTCATGAAGTGTCAGTGTATCTGTCCCATATTCTAAGTCATAGGTTACTTCAATTGTTTTACGAGGTAATTTACCTTTTTTACGAACTGGAGCAAACCCAACACCTAATTCATAAGCAACTGGACAGCCCACAATAAACCCACGTGCTTCTGGTCCAACTACCATATCAATTCTTTTTTCTTTTGCATAGTCTACGATTTGTTTTGTTGCTTCTCGATAAGCCAGACCATCAGCCATTAAAGGTGAAATATCGCGAAAAACAATACCTTCTGAAGGGTAATCGGGAATACTTGCAATATAATCTTTTAAATCCATGTTTTTTCCTCCTAGTTTTCAAACCAAGTTTTTAAAGTTGCCATATCACTTAGCAATAAAAATTCTTCTGTTTTGATTTTTTGTTGTCTACGTTTATAAACCACACTGGTAGTAAGATCTTTTTTGCCATCAACTTCTGTCTTGTGTAAAAGACCATCGCTTATTGTAACAAATTCTAAATCAAAAAACACCTGAATCATAAAAATTAATAATTTTTCTGGTATTTTTAAAAATTGCGCAATGCTAGGAAGTTTATATCGGACATCTAGCGTATCTTGTTGTGCAATTAGTTTAAAGAGTCGACCATACTGTTCCCTTGTCCCCAAACCATCTAAATACGCATCATCATCGGCGTTTAAGACTAAATACAACTGATGGAAATCCGTCAGCGACAAAATTTCTTTTAAAACGAGGGCATCCATCGGACAGTCCAAAAATGCAATACTGGAATAATTTTCCTCTTGTACCACCAGTTTTAAATGTGTTAAGTCTTTAAAATGATGCACTTGTGTTAGAATTTGAGTTTTTATATCTGTAGGAACTTTATTACCAAAACAAACAAACAGTGTGTTCGCATCAAATTGAAGATTTTGTCGCTTCTTTTTGGCACGTAAATCTACTAGCTGTAAGCCTACAGCTGCAAAATCTATCAATTGCAACTGCGGTGATTGTCGGCCATTCCATTCATTCAATTGTAGTTGCCCTACAATTGAAAGTTCGTTGTTTTCAATTGAAGTTAATTGATTACCAAAACCAAAGCCAATCGTAGTTAATTGCGTATTTTCACCGTCAGTTGCATTAAATTTCAAATGATTATTATCAGCACCAATCGTTTTTAAATCACGAGCAAAGATATGCTGCAACATAAAATAAGGTTGCGGATTGTCCATGCCAAAAGGCGCCAGTTGTTTCAACTCTTTAATTAAAGGAATTGTAGCATCTGCTATATTCAAAATACCGTCAATAGCTAGCGTGTTACCGACCAGCTGTTCTTTATGTCCAGCAGCATAAGCAGCAACATTTTCTTTGAATTGATCAAGGGCTGCAACAGGAACACTAACACCCACAGCAGCATGATGACCACCAAAGCTTGTGAATAGTTCCCGCATTTCATCTAACATTGCAAACATATTCAATGATGCAATACTACGACCAGAACCTTTTGCGATACCATCTTCTTTTATCGTCAAAACAATTGCCGGCTTACCGGTTTCTTTTAAGATTCTGCCGGCTACAATCCCTAATACCCCTTCATGCCAACCAGATTGCGCGACAATGTGAATTGCATCTTGGCTATTGATTAACGCAAGTGCCTCTTTGGTGATTTCTTCAACTAAGCTTTTACGCTTTTGATTAATTTCATCTAAATCCTTTGCAAGAGAGATTGCTTTTTGTTCATCAAAAGTTTTTAACAAGTCGACAGCTTCATTAGGATCAGACAGGCGACCAATGGCATTTAAACGCGGGGCCAAAGCAAACCCGATACTTTGTTCGTCTAGTTTACTTTCTTCTACCCCACTAATTTTTAACAATGCTTGCAAACCCAATCTTTGCGTCTGCTGCAAAGCTTTTAAACCATAAGTTACTAAAACCCGGTTTTCATCAGTCAATGAAACCATATCAGCAACAGTTCCAATAGCTACTAAGTCAAGAAACTCTGCGGGTACTTCTTCTAGTAACGCACACGCAACTTTAAAAGCCACCCCAACACCGGCTAATTCACCAAAAGGATAACTACCAGCAGGATGCCGGGGGTGAATAATGCCAAATGCAGCTGGTAATTCTTTTGGCAATTCGTGATGATCCGTTACGATAACATCCACACCTTGGCCATTAGCATAATTAATCGCCTCATGACCTGAAACGCCGTTATCGACCGTGATAATTAACTGAATTCCCGCTGCAATTTTTTCTTGATAAACTTCCAAATTAGGTCCGTAACCATCTTTAAAGCGATTTGGCAAATAAAATGAAACATCTGCTCCTAAAAGCTCTAGTGCTTCTGTCATAATTGTCGTACTTGTTATGCCATCAGCATCGTAATCCCCATAAACTAGAATTCGTTCCCCATTCATAATTGCGGTTTGAATGCGCTCAACGACCTTGTCCATTTCAAACAACGCAAAGGGATCGTGTAACTGATCAATTTGTGGTTGTAAGAAGGCAGTTAATTGGTTTTCTGTTTTTATTTCACGTTGCCAAAGCAGTTTTGCCAAAGTTGTATTTAAATTATATTTTTCGCAAATTTGAACAAATTCTTTTGGCACTTCCTTATTTTCTGGAAGTTGCCAATTATACATAGAGCTACTCAAAAAATCACTCCCAACCAGATTATTATAGCAAAGAGACGAATAGATGGAAAGTTTTCCGGTACTTTAAACCAACTTTCTTTAAATAAAAAATAACATCTTCCTACTGTAAACGACACGGAAAATTGCCTTTTGAACTCCTTTTGCCTTCAAACTTCAAGAAGAGATTTTAATAAATTGCCTTTCAATTTCTTGAAATTTTTTAAACCGGTCGGTAAAGTCTGCTCGTAAAACTTGATAGGGATTATTTTGCCGCAAGCTGATTTCTTCATTTGAAAATTATGTATTTTTCATATAGTCACAGTCAAAAAAAGAGTTAACAACTCCCGCGAGTTGTTAACTCCTTTTACTATTTTTGATTAAACATTCCACCGGCTAACCAGTCGCCAACATGAGGAAATAACGTATAAAATTGACTTGCCACTTGCATAAGGCGGGGCCGATTAATTTCTCTCTTTTGCTTTTTAATACCTTTAATAACAGCTTGTGCTAATTTATCCGGTTCTAAGACAAAATTACCAAGACTTTCTAAATAATTTCCGCTAGGATCGGCTTGTTCAAAGAAATGCGTTGCGACAGGTCCTGGGTTAACCGTCATAACGTGAATGTTCGCCGGTTTTAATTCTAAGCGCAAAGCATTTGAAAAACCCAATACAGCAAATTTTGTAGCCGAATAAACAGCTGTTTTAGGCGTAGCCATTTTTCCTGCCATTGAAGCAATATTAACAATACTACCCGGAATGTCAGCTTCTAACATCATTAGAGCAACTTTTTGCGTTACTACCATCATCCCTAAAACATTCACTTCAAACATTTGATAGGCTTTTGCCATATCAAAGGAAGTAAAGTCCTCAAAAATACCAAAGCCGGCATTGTTAATCAAAACATCTACACGACCAACTTCACTTTGTACCTTATCTAACATCGCCTCAACACTTTCTGGTTGTGCGACATCCAATTGAAAAGCATAAGCACTTTTACCGCTTAAACTTTCACAGCGTTCTTTTACTTTACCAATTAAATTAATGCGACGAGCACAAACAATCACAATTGCACCATTTCTAGCCGCCTCATAACAAAGCTGTTCACCTAAACCACCTGAACCGCCTGTAACTAAAACTACTTTATCTTGTAAATTCATCATTATCATTCCTTTATTTCATTTTGAAAGGGAATATCAACAATATCAAAATCTTTGGCAATTTTTGTATTAGGAAAAATTTCCTGGGCTTCCTTTT
Organism: Enterococcus montenegrensis; assembly: GCF_029983095.1. NCBI lineage: Bacteria > Bacillati > Bacillota > Bacilli > Lactobacillales > Enterococcaceae > Enterococcus > Enterococcus montenegrensis. Next base: position 1,282,805 of record NZ_CP120467.1, on the reverse strand, counting down.
CTAAATTAAGAGCATCTTGAGCTAAATAACGCGCACTAATATGCGTTAGTATTAGGCGTTTAACTTGGGCCTTTTTAGCAACTTCGGCAGCTTGATGGGTTGTGGAGTGATAGTAATTCCGCGCCATTTTTGCCTCGTTTTTATTAAAGGTACTTTCGTGGACTAAGACATCTGAGGTTTTCGCTAAAGCAATGGAGGCATCACTAATTCGTGTATCTCCTAAAATTGTCACGGTACGGCCTGTTTTAGCAGCTCCGACAAAATCTTTGCCACTGACGGTGCGCCCATCTGGTAATGTCACCGTCTCGCCTTTTTTTAATTGGCCAAAAATAGGCCCTGGTTTTATCCCTAACACTACTAATTTATCCACCTGTAATTGCCCATCATGGTCATGTTCTGCCACGCGATAGCCATAACTATCAATTCCATGATCTAACAGGTCACAGGTAACAGTAAATTGATCATCATAAAAGATGACTCCTGGTTTTACTTCAATAAACTTTAGACTGTAAGCTAAACGCGTTTGGGAAATTTTAAGCGCATTTAAAACAAATTGTTTAATTCCTGCTGGTCCATATATTTCAAGAGGCTCATCTCCGCCTTGAAAAGAACGGCTACTAATTAACCCTGGTAAACCAAAAATATGGTCCCCGTGTAAATGAGTAATAAAGATTTTTTCAATTTTACGAGGGCGGATATTCGTCCGCAGTATCTGCATCTGCGTTCCTTCCCCACAATCAAACAACCAAACAGCATTGCGTTCATCTAATAACTTTAACGCAATACTGGTTACATTTCGATGCTTTGCCGGCACGCCCGCACCGGTTCCTAAAAACTCTAATTCCATTATCCAACCTGGCTTTCTAAAATTTTAACTACGAAAGGTTCCTTAGTAGTATAACACGCTTCAAAGCCAAATTTTATGCTTGTTTCATTCTTTTTCTGTTGGGTTTGCTTGGGTATGGCTTTTTTCCCAACTGTCTTTGGCTTTTTCCTTGGTTTCTTTTGTCACTTGTTGTGCTTTTTGAATTTCAGCTTGAACTTCTTCAAAGTCAAAACGCGTGATTTCACCATGTAATTGTTCAAATACAATCTTATTTAAGGGACGATTATCTTCTTCTTCTGCGATGACGATTAAGCCGGTTTGACCGGGAGCAATTTTATTTAGTAAAAATTTGAAGATATCTTGCGCTTCGTTGATTTCTTTTGCATCGCGCGTTGCCCCAATCATACTACCGCCAACCCAGCCTAATAAAATTGCCAAAGGACTAATTAATACTCCCACTAACATGCCAATAAAGCCGCCCTTAGAAGCATTATCACTACCAGTAAAATCCATGAAGTCCTCAATTTTAAATTGGTGGCTACCATCATCTTGATGCGTTACTACAGCCATTTGCTCCCCTTTTAATTTTCGATTCATTACCAATTGCTTTACCTCTGAAAAAGCTTGGTAACTTTCTGAGGAAACTTTAAAATTCATCACAATAACGCGTTTACTCATTTTTTATCCTCCTTACTACAACTTGCTGTTATAAAAAATCTTTTTCCTTAGTTTGAGTGTACCAGTTAAGGCGGGGAAAGAAAAAAGAAAAGCAATCCAAAATGAAGACTTATTCTAAACCTTTAACCAAAGGGTTTACTTAGAATGCTTCAAAGTGGATTGCTCTTTTATTCTTTTCTATTCAACAAACTCAAATTCAAAATTACCAATGCGGACAATATCTCCATCTTTTGCACCACGGGCCCGTAATGCTTCATCAACTCCCAAGCCTCTTAGTTGGCGGGCAAAACGCATAACGGTTTCATCATGAGCAAAATTGGTCATTTGGAATAGCTTCTCAATTTTATCTCCGCTTAATACCCAAGTTGCATCTGGTTCCCGAGTAATTTCAAACTCAGGTTCATCGGATTGATACCCATAATGCACCACATCTTCTTCAATTTCTTCATCGTACAATGGAAATTCTGGTGTTGTTTCCAATAAATCTGCAGTTGCATTTAGTAATGCTTGCAAACCTTTTTTGGAAACAGCTGAAATTGGGAAAATCGGGATATCCGCTGCAAACTCATCTGTTTTTTGTGCTTGTAATTTTTCTTTGAATGCTTTTAAATTTTCCTCTGATTCTGGCATATCCATTTTATTTGCCACAATAATTTGAGGACGTTCCAACAAGCGTAAGTTATGACTTTCTAACTCTTTGTTAATTGCTAAATAGTCCTCATAAGGATCTCGGCCTTCCATACCACTCATGTCAATCACATGTAAAATCACGCGCGTTCTTTCAATGTGACGTAAAAATTGCGTGCCTAGCCCTACACCTTGAGAAGCTCCTTCAATTAATCCAGGTAAGTCGGCCACAGCAAAACTGCGTCCATCTGTTGTTGTTACCATCCCTAAATTTGGTACCAGCGTAGTAAAATGATAAGCACCAATTTTAGGTCGCGCTGAAGAAATTACAGAAAGTAATGTCGATTTTCCCACCGAAGGAAAACCAACTAAGCCCACATCAGCTAAAACTTTTAATTCTAGTTCAATTTTGCGCTCTTGTCCTGGTTCACCGTTTTCCGCCAACTCAGGTGCTGGATTTCGCGGTGATGCAAATCGTGTATTCCCACGTCCACCACGTCCGCCACGAGCGACTACTAGCGTTTGTCCTTCTGTTACCAAATCCCCTAACAGCGCGCCTGTTTCAGCATCACGAACTGTTGTACCTGGTGGAACTTTGACGTAGGTATCTTCTGCACCTCGGCCATGCATTCCTTTACTCATTCCATTGTCACCAGGAGTAGCTTTGAAATGCCGATTAAAGCGAAAATCCATCAAGGTGCGTAACCCTTCATTAACAACTAAAATGACATCACCACCATGACCGCCATCACCACCGGCAGGTCCTCCGTCTGGCACGTACTTTTCACGCCGAAAAGCAACCATACCGTCGCCGCCTTTGCCGGCTTTGACATCAATTGTTACTTGATCTAAAAACATGGACATGTTTTGTCCTCCATTCTATTCCCATAAATTAAGTCTTCATTATTGTAACGACCTAACGCTCATTTGTCTATGATTTTAAAATTAAACCATTTTATTCATAACGACTTAAAAAGCTCTTAACTTTTTCTTCATAACGTTTTGGATCTTTATTAAAACTTTGGGCATGTGCTGCGCCATCTACTACCCATTTTTCTTTTGGCACATTAGTCGCATTGTAAACTTTATCCAACATGGTAAATGGTACGAATTTATCGGCAGAACCGTGGATAAACAACATCGGCGTTTTATTTTTTGCCAGTTGTTTGGTTACGTCGCCATCAGTAAAGAAAAAACCAGCGCGAAGTCGCGTCACTAAATTGGTGACCGGAATAATTGGAAATGTTGGCAAATCAAACAGTTGGTGATATTGATAAATTAACTCCGCTTGAATGCTAGAATACCCACAATCTTCTATAATAGCTTTGACATTCGTTGGTAATTTTTCACCGGAGGTCATCATGACGGTTGCCGCCCCCATACTGACACCATGTAAAATAATATTTTCCTTAGAACCATTTTGGCTCAAAACCTCGTGAATCCATTTGACATAGTCCTTGCGTTCTGGCCAACCAAAACCAATATAATCTCCTTGGCTTTTACCATGTCCTCTTGCATCAGGTACTAAAACGTTATAGCCCAGCCTGTGATACATGTCAGCAAATTGGTACATAGATTCTGCATCCCCCATGTAACCATGGGCTATAATGGCTGTTTTATCGCTTTTTTTAGAGGCGGGTAAATAAATACCCCGCAACTTTAAGCCATCTTCGCTAGTTATATACCAATTTTTTCTCGTATTACCTTTAAACCACGTTAAAGCCGTATCAGTAGGTTTGTTATCTGCAGCAGCTTGGGCGTCGTTATCATCAGCTAAAAAATCTTTTTCTGATGGTACAAATGCATAGTTATAAAAATAATTGCCAGCAAAAACAAGGCCACCTGCTAATAATAGCAAAACAATACCAATTGTAATCCATACTTTTTTCACTTCTATTCCTCACTTACAAATTAATCGCAAACTGCGTTTTCCGGATGTCGGTGGTAAGTAAAAGCCGCGCTAATATCTTCTTTTGAAGTCCGCGCTAAAGATAAGTTTAGTTGCTCACATTCTGCTTGAGTAAAAAAACCGACAGCTGTCGTTTCCAGCCCTGATCTAATCGTTGTCTCTAACGCCTCGCAATAGATAAAAAACTTGTAGACATAGGTCAAACTTGCGGGATACTGATGTTTTGCTTTATCTTTCACGGCGATTAATTGCAAAGGTTTAACTAAAATCCCGGCTTCTTCCAAAATTTCTTTTGCAGCAATTTCAAACGGAGAATAGCCGATGTCTCCCCAACCGCCGGGAAGCGTCCAGCTATTATCGCTTTTTTCTTTTACTAATAAAAGTTTATCTTCAACAAAAACAACACCGCGAATATCTACTTTAGGCGTAGCATACCCATCATCTGTATAAAGATAATGTTGAATCTGTTTTTCATTCCAATCGGTTAACAAATTCATTAATTTTTCCGTCACTATCAACAGTTGATCATAGCGTTCTTGGTCAAAGACATCCCGGCCATATGTTTTGCCCGATTGTCCAATCCCTTGTAGTTCATTTAATAAAAGTGCCAGCTGATTTTTCATCTACCCACCTCCAACTTTATTATTATACCAAAAAACCCTTTAGACATATGACATCAAAAGAGAAAAATTATGGGAAATATTAAAAAGTCAGCTTACGTGATTAAAGATCAGCAAAAAAAATACCCAGTTAGTATTCTCGTTAAACAAAAAGAATTTTTAGTTCTTTGTGTTTAACGAAGGAAATGACACAACTGGGTAGTTCAATTATTTATTTTCAATTAATTTAAAACTTGACCAAGGTTTTAAGAAATTCAGCAAGAAAAGTTCATCATCACTGATGCGCCCGACAACGTTCACCCGGCCGTCATTTTTCATCTCTTTTAATGCAATTTGCGTTTCGCCTTTATACTGTCCGTAACCAACATTATCGATCAAAACATCGCCCCGCGTCATATCATGTGTATTATGAGCTGGAAATGGTTTGTCTTTGTAATACACCCGCGTCATCGTTGAACGCAAGATGTATTCTGAACGATCGCCACGATAACTGTGCAAATTATCAAACAAACAAATACGTTCGTCTGCTGTTATGTCCTTAGCAGGGTCGACTTTTAAGCTAGGATATTCAGAAAAGAAAGCTTCAGACATTGCTTTTAACTCTGCTTCTGAGGCATAGGCATTTCCTACTGAGATATCGTCAATCAGCCCTGTCAACATGAAGTGCTTAACTTGGGTAGCTATCTCTAAATCACGGTGATCTTCTAGAGTACATAGACCATCTTGGGTTGGCCACGGTCCAAAAGTCGCCTCATGAGAGTTCACAAATGCCATCGTATTTAAATTGTATTTACGGAATTTTTTCGAACAAAAGACAAAGTGATCATAACTCAAGCCAGAATAACGATGAGGATAAAAGTTATGAGAACCTAATAAGTTATTGGTGTTAGGAGAATAGCTCATAATATTATCGACATAATTTGTTCCTTGACTCATATTAATTTCAATTTTAATACCATAAGGATTTCGCGTCATTTTGGCTTCTTCTGCCCCAGTAAAACCAAGATCTAAACGAACGCCATAAGCTCCCATTTCATCAAAAAAAGAAAGATCATCATATGAAATACCTAATTGTTCAAAAAGGTCTGGATTAATATCTACCATGACTTCCATTTCCAAACTATTAGCATAATCAACTACTTTTTTAAACCCAGCTAAAACTTTTTCTTTATCGCCATCAATTTCTAAAAGACTAGTAAAGACCCGTTTAAACCCATATTTATGAGCCAAATCTAAATATGTCTTGTCCTTTTCAAATGTTGAACGTTCTGGATAAACTGAAATACCTAATTTTCCCATTACTAATTTCCTCCTTGAGGTTTACATTTTTGAATGCTCTTACATTATAACAAAAACGCTCCAATTGGTCTACACCTTTACCTTTGCAATTCACTATTTAAAAGCCAACCACGACTGGTCAAACATTTTTTTATTTGTTATTCTTTAACTATCATAGATAAAAGGAGCTACACACATGATTAAAAAACGTATTTTAGGGACAGCAGTTTTATTTTCTGCGCTGCTCGTCATTGCAGGTTGTACAAATAACAGTCCAACCTCTTCTAGTTCCAGTTCAGATAAGACTAGTGAAACTTCTGAAAAAGTTGATGTTAATAAATTGGACTTACCTCAACTAGACGCTAAAGTCAAAGATAACGAAGACCTCGTTGAGCTGCAAACAGATAAGGGAAATATCAAAATCAAACTGTTTCCAGAGATCGCACCAAAAGCGGTAGAAAATTTCATGACGCATGCTAAAAAAGGTTATTATGACGGCTTAACTTTCCATCGTGTGATTAATGATTTCATGATTCAAGGTGGTGATCCTAAAGGCGACGGCACTGGCGGTGAAAGTATTTGGGGTAAAGGTTTTGGAGCAGAACCTTCTAATCAGCTGTATCATATTCGCGGGGCACTAGCGATGGCCCAATCCCAACAACCTAATAGCATTGGCAGTCAGTTTTATATCGTCCAAAATAAAGACGATATGAGTGATGGTCTTTTAAAAGATTGGATTCCAAATAAAATTATCGATGCTTATAAAAAAGGCGGTTACCCTTCTTTAGATGGTAGTTACACTGTATTTGGTCAAGTTATTGAAGGGATGGACGTGGTTGATAAAATTGCCGCAGTAAAAACTGACAGTAATGACAAACCCGAATCCCCGGTAAAAATCAAAACAATTAAAATCTTACAAGAAGCTAAAACAAAATAGAAAAAAAGGATGTGACATAAATTTTTGTCACATCCTTTTTCTTAATGAAAAGTTATTCTTTTTTTATTTTGCACCTACAATAAACGTGAAGACACATTCGGCAACTTTTTTACCCGCTACTGTCGCTTTTGCATCGGCAGTCCCGACGTTTCCTTTCATTTTTGTAATTGCAAAACGCAATTGTAAGGTACTACCTGGTCGAACTAAATCGTAAAAATGAGCTGCATTAATCCCGCCAATATAAGCTGTTTGGCCCAAAAATTCTGGAGATTTTAAAATTAAAATTGAACCTGCTTGCGCCAAAGTCTCTAACACTAAAGTTCCTGGCATGTGGGGATTATCTGGCTGGCTTTGGCAAAAATCTTCGTTATAGGTGACTTGTTTTTCCGCTATAATTTCTTTACCAGCTAAAAGCGAGGTAACTTTATCAATATATAAAATTGGGAACCGATTTGGGATCAGCTCTTTAACGTTTGCAACGGTCAATGTTTGGCTCATAAGAACCCTCCTTGTTTTTTTGCTGATAATAAAATAGATGACAAAACAATCTATTTTGATTATCAAAGTATCATATCTCTAATTTTCTTGCAAATTTATAATCCGTAAGAAAAAATAGTTTGACAATCAAACAATTTTATCTAATAATAAGAAATCATACGGAGCAAAAAATGAAATTATTTATTTTGATTATTCAAGGAGTGTAAACATGAGTTTATTAGCTGGAAAAAAAGTTGTCGTTATGGGCGTCGCCAATAAGCGCTCAATCGCCTGGGGCTGTGCCAAAGCATTAAGTGATCAAGGTGCAGAAGTTATTTATACTTACCAAAACGACCGCATGGCCAAACAATTAGAAAAATTAGTTGGCACTGAAGCATTCAAAGTAGAATGCGATGTTGCCAGTGATGAAAGTATTGAAGAATGTTTTGCAAAAATCGGGAATTATGCCGGTGAAATCCACGGCGTTGTCCACGCTGTCGCTTATGCCAATAAAGAAGATTTATCTGGTAGCGTAGTCGATATTTCACGAGAGGGTTACGCATTAGCACAAGATATCAGCTCGTATTCATTACTTGCAGTTACCCGCTATGCAAAAAATATTTTAGCTCAAAACAGTGGGATTGTAACTATGAGCTACTTGGGTTCCCAACGAGCAGTACCAAATTATAATATGATGGGAATTGCTAAGGCCGCCTTAGAAGCTGCCGTTCGTTACTTAGCTGCCGAATTATCCCCTGAAGGCATTCGGGTAAACGGAATTTCTGCTGGTGCCATTAAGACTTTAGCTGTAACAGGGGTTAAAGACTATCAAAAATTAATTCAATTATCTGAAGAAAGAACACCAGACAATGTTGGGGTGACCATTGAAGAAGTCGGTAATACCTGCGCCTTTTTAATCAGCCCGGCTTCTAGTGGGATTATTGGAGAAGTTATTTTTGTCGATAAGGGCGTTCATTTATCTTAGAACACCCACTTTTATAAAAGACCGTTGTTTTGAAGCGATTTAAAGTTAGCTTTTCGCTAGACTTTAAAAGACGCTTTATTGCAACGATCTTTTTTTAACAGCAATTTCTAAGGTAAATCAAAATATCGTTATATGAAGTACTCCCCTTATCTGGCAATCACGTTTTACCAAAGTCAAAAATAATATACGTAAATTAACTTTTATTACATTTATCCCTTATTTCTTTTAACTGAATGTGTCGTCGTTTTTAGTAACAACTGATTTTGTTATTATACAAAAAAATCGTTTACATCCTTTCGTATTTTCGCTATGCTGACTTTAATTGGTTAAAATATTTGCTGGAGGAAATTGTATGTCGTATCAAGAAATGCTCTTTAGCTTCTTAGGTGGTCTGGGAATTTTCCTATTTGGGATTAAATATATGGGAGATGGTCTGCAAAAAGCCGCCGGTGACAGGCTGCGAGAAGTTTTAAATAAATTCACTTCAACACCTTTACGGGCTGTTTTAGCGGGTATTATTGTCACAGGACTAATTCAAAGTAGCTCTGGCACGACAGTTTTAACAGTCGGGCTAGTTAGCGCTGGGTTTATGACGTTGCGCCAAGCAATTGGGGTCATTATGGGAGCCAATGTTGGAACGACGGTAACCGCCTTTATAATTGGGTTTAATTTAAGTGCCTACGCCCTGCCTATCATTGGGATTGGTGCCATTCTTTTATTTTTTACCAAACGAAAATTGTTTCAAAATATCGGTCAAATTTTATTTGGTTTTGGTTGTTTATTTTTTGGCCTTAAATTAATGGGCACCAGTATGGAACCATTAAAAGACTTACCCCAATTTAACGACTTGATGATTGGTGTTTCTCATCATCCTATTTTAGGTGTTGGGATTGGAACGCTTTTAACAATGGTTTTACAGAGTTCTAGTGCCACCATTGGAATTTTGCAACAACTTTATGCCCAAAACAGCTTAGCTTTGGGGGCTGCACTCCCAATTTTATTTGGCGATAATATCGGGACTACGATTACCGCAGTTATTGCTGCGTTAGGCGCTAGTATCGCTGCCAAGCGAACTGCCGGAGCCCACGTAGTCTTTAATCTGGTGGGAGCAGTGATATTCACCTTACTGCTAACCCCTTTTACGCACGTGGTTATTATGATGACAGATGTTTTAAACTTGAACCCTAGCATGCAAATCGCCTTTGCCCACGGACTTTTTAATATTTCAAACTTAGCCATTCAATTTTGGTTTATCCCTCAAATTGAAATGTTAGTCAAAAAAATTATTCCTGGTACCGATAAATCTTTGGATATTCGTGCCGTGGAATTAAACGAAGACTTTTTATATACCTCACCAAGCATTGCACTGCGTCAAGCTTCAAACGAAGTTATTCAAATGGGAAATTATGCACTTCGGGCACTTTCTGCCACTAAGGATTTCTACATTAAACCAACAGACGACAAAAAAGATGATGTTTTACAATATGAGGAGGCCATCAATCAATTTGACGTTGAATTAACTGACTACTTGGCTAAAACTGCCACCGTAGAACTTTCACAAACAGAAAGCCAAGAACAAGCAATGTTGCTAGAATTTACCAAAGACTTCGAGCGGATCGGGGACCACTGTAAAAATATCATCGGTTTTATTGAAGAAGCTTGTCAATTGGAACAAAAGCAGCGGAATAAGGAAAAACGCAATGGCAACGGTGTGAAAACTACGCGCACTACTCTCATTTTATATGATGAAGATTTAATTTCATTGTTTGATAAAGTTTTAAAAAATATTCGCGATGCACTTTTCGTTTTGGAGACTGACGACCACAACCTTGCAACTAAAATTCTTTCACGGGAAAAAGAAGTAAATGAGTTAGTTGACCTATTGCGGAAAAAATATTTCCGTTTAATGAGTAAAGGCGATGGCCGGGCTGCTGATAGTGTTTTGTTTATTGATATCAGTTCAAACCTAGAACGAAGCAGTGACCGTACGTTGCATATTGCCAAATATATTTTGGGAAATGTATACGGCTTTAAAGCTCCCGCGTCTTATTTGCAACAAACAGACGATATCTAAAGAGCGCTTTTGGAATAACTAAGCCAAACAATTAAAAAAATAAAAAACTGCCAGCAAATTGGCAGTTTTTTTATGCCCTTTTTGTTAAGATGAATAGTACAGAAGATTTATTAGAATCGGAACAACGAATTTTAAGGGAGGATTTTGATGTTACACATTGCAGCACAAACAACCGACTCTACCAGTTCAGGTATTACAGAGCCAGCAGTCCGACAATTGAATGCTTTTCAACGTTGGTGGGGAACTATCAATTGGGAGAATGTCACCGGATTGCTCATTTCAAAAGGACTAATGATTATCTTTTTGATCATTTTATTTAGCGTCTTATTGCGTCTTTGTGATTTTTTAGTAGAACGCAGCTATCAATCCTATCAAAAAAGACAAAAATTCAGCGAAAGCCGGATGAATACATTGAATACTTTAATCCGCAATGTCATTCATTACACATTAGGCTTTTTCTTCATCTATTCCCTACTTTCTACTCTTGGTGTTCCTGTTGGCTCACTACTAGCTGGGGCAGGAATTGCCGGTTTAGCTATTGGTCTTGGGGCACAGGGCTTCATGAATGATATTATTACCGGTTTTTTCATCATCATGGAACAGCAAATTGATGTAGGCGACTATATTATTTTAAGTAATTTAGCTATTGAAGGAACGGTTACTTCTGTCGGCATTCGCACGTTAGAACTACGCTCGGCTAATGGAACTGTTCACTTTATTCCCAACCGTAATATTACTACCATCAGTAATAATTCCCGCTCTAATATGCAAGTCATTGTCGATGTTCGAATTGACCCCAACGAAGGCTTAGATAAAATCAAAACTGCTATAAAACGTGCCAATGATCAAATTGCAAAAACCTATCAAGAAGAAATTCAAACCGAACCCACTATTTTCGGCTTGGTTGATTTAGGCAATAGTAATTATGCGATTCGCACTACTTTTTATGTTTTAAATGGTCAACAGTTCAAAATAAAAGAAGATCTGTTAACAGCCGCCATTAATGAATTAAATGCAGCTAACCTATCCATTCCTGCAACACCAATTTTACCTGCAGCAAAATAAGTTTCAAATTAATCGATTCTAACTACGTTTTTAAAACAACAACCCGTCAACAATGCCTAATCAGACATTGTTGACGGGTTATTGTTAACTTTCCGTCTTTAAATGACAAAGAGTTTATCTTTCTTTTTTTCTGTCTTATCCACCAATTCATATCGCTTTTCTAGTTCATGAACCAAATGATTCGTAGCTTTTAAAACTTCTTTGCGGGTAATAATTCCCACAAAAATGCGTTCACTGTTTACAATTGGTAAAAAAGCATTATTCACTAAGAGATGTAAAATATCTTCTAGATCAGCATCTTCTCTGGCATAATCTACGCCAATTTCCATCACGTCTGCCACCGTTAACCCTGCTAGATTATCGGTATCAATTCTTCTTAAATCAATCATTTTTCCGACTATATCATTTAAGCCGATTAAACCGACAAAACGATCATCTTTATCTAAAACCGGAATTTTTGAATAGCCGACTTTTGATAAAACTAACAATGCGTGATCTAACGGATTGGAATACATTAAAGATGCAACGTTTTCTGCTGGTACTAAAAAATTATCTTGATTTTCTAACAAAAGTTCTTGGACAGTGGTTCCTATCAAATTGATTGCCTCCATTTCCACCCAACATACAACCTTATTGTACAAAAAATTGTAAGGGGAAACATCTTGTCTTACGCGCCTTATGAAAATCTTACAGATTACTTTTTAAAGTGGAAATGCAAATCACTAACGGCTGCATGGGTGCGGTCGTAATATTGCACTTCCCAACTATCAACTGAACTTTCGATAATCGCATAGCTTTGAATTTGAATGGGACCTCTTGGTTGTGAGATACTACCCGGATTCAAATACAAACATCCCTTAACTGCTTCGCAACCAATTTGATGCGTATGACCAAAAAGGCAAATATCAGCATTTTCGGCTTTAGCCTCTAAAGAAATCTGGGTTAAGCCAAAGCGAACATTAGATAAATGTCCGTGGGTCATATAAATCGTGTCTAGGGGTGTCTTCATAACTAAACGGGACTTAAAACCAGGATCAAAATCACAGTTGCCTGTCACGACATTGTAAGTTTGAAACAATTCATCATTACTTGGTAACTCTGAATCCCCACAATGAAAGAAATAATCCACTTCATCACGGCGACGCTGCAAAATATCAACTAAAATTTCACGATCCCCGTGATTATCACTGACTACTAAATATTTCATATTGCGCTCCTCTTGTTTGTTTTGAAAAACTTTAAAAAGATTTTTTATCCTTCTAACCATGTCTGCCAACTCTTTTGCAGTTTTTTCAGTGCTTGCCCACGATGACTAATCGCATTTTTTTCAGCAGCACTTAATTCGGCAGCTGTCTTTTTCATCCCTTGAGGAATAAATAGCGGGTCATAACCAAAGCCATGATCGCCTCTTGGAATTCGACCAATTTTCCCTGGCCAGTCAGCCGAAACGACCAGACTTTCTTTTTTAGGGGCAGCAAAAACCAAAGTGCAGTGAAAATGCGCATTTCTATCTTCATCGGGAACATTGGTTAATTCATGTAACAATTTAGCATTGTTGGCTGCATCACTTTTCATTTCACCGGCAAAACGAGCTGAATAGACACCTGGCATACCATTTAAGGAGTCGACTGCTAAGCCAGAATCATCTGCTAGCACAGGGCGATTTAATAATTGCGCAATTGTTTCAGCCTTTAATCGCGCATTTTCTTCAAAAGTGTGCCCGGTTTCTTCTACTTCAGGAATTTCCGGGTAGTCTAATAATGTTTTAACTTGATAGTCGCTAAAAAGGGCTTCAAATTCCTTTGCTTTACCGGGATTTTTAGTGGCAATTACAATTGATTTGGCATCGTCTTTTGCAAGGACATTTTCAAGTTCAGCGTTTCCTAATAGCGCTTCTTTTTGAAAGGCAACCAAATCATGAATTGCCTGTTTTGCATAAACTAGCATTTCATTTAATTCTTCACCGTTAAAAGTACTTTCTTCACCGGTTCCTTGTAGCTCGACAAATTGCCCACTTTCTGTCATCACAACATTCATATCAACACAAGCTTTAAAATCTTCACTATAATCCAAGTCCGTGACACAAGTGCCATCGGCTAAAATGCCCACGCTAATTGCAGCTAAATGTTCTTTAATCGGATCTTCCGTTAGTTCATTTTTTTGAAGCAGCTTATTTACTGCTAGACGTAAAGCAACAAAGGCACCCGTAATACTTGTGGTTCTAGTGCCGCCATCGGCTTGTAAAACGTCACAGTCAACGATAATACTCCGTTCTCCCAGCTTTTCTAAATCCACAACTGCACGTAACGAACGGGCAATGAGACGTTGAATTTCCATCGTTCGACCAGAAAGTTTGCCTTTGGCACTTTCACGGCGATTGCGAGTTTGGGTCGCGCGAGGCAACATACTATATTCCGCATTTACCCAACCTTTGCCAGTACCTTTTAAAAAAGGTGGCACTCGCTCTTCAATTGTGGCAGAACATACAACTTGTGTATCACCAAATGAAATCATCACTGAACCTTCTGGATGTTTAAATACATTGGTTTTAATTGTTACGGGGCGAATTTGTTGTACCCCACGTCCGTCATGTCTCATTTTATTAATCCCCTTCTAAATCTACATGTTTTGATTTTACCGAAATATTGTCTAACCATTCATTGGCAATCTCATCAAACATTTTAGTTGAACCCGTCGTATAAAATTCATAGTTTGGCGTTTTATTGTCAATGCTATTGGCAATTTCAAAATAATCTAACAAAACACTAACTTCTCCTACTGTTTCCGCACCAGAGTCAATTAAATGCACCTGACTGCCCACCACGTTTTGAATAATCGGCCGCAATAAAGGATAATGTGTACAGCCTAAAATTAAGGTATCCATCCCGCTATATTGCAAAGGTAATAATGTTTCAGCGACCACTTTTTTTGCTACGGGTGATAAAAATTGATTACTTTCCACCAAGGAGACAAATTTGGGACAAGCTAAACTATATACTTTAACATTTGGCATTTTGCTTTGAATTGCCTTTTGATAAGAAGCGCTTTTAATGGTCCCTTCTGTTCCGATCACAGCAACCTGATGATTTTGGGTAGTTTTCACAGCCGCCCTAGTTCCCGGTAGAATAACACCGACTACTGGAATAGCGATCTCTTGGCGAATAACATCTAAAGCAACCGCAGTAGCGGTGTTACAAGCAATTACGAGTAATTTGATATTTTTTTGAACCAAAAATTGTGTCATCTGTCTTGTAAATTCAATTACCTGATCAGCGGGCCTTGGACCATAAGGACAACGCGCGGTGTCACCAAGATAAATCAAGTTTTCATTTGGTAATTGTTTTAATGCTTCTTTTAAAACGGTCAATCCGCCCACACCGGAATCAATTAGACCGATTGCGTGCTTATTTCCCATACTCTTCATCCTTTGATGTTTGAAATAAGCAAGATATTTCAAACTGGTTTATTTCATTCCAATGTCTCTATTTTCGCTTTTTTTAAGTTTTTTTTCAAGTCCTGTCTCTTTGCCCGCCAAAAAGCCATTTAAGTTTTCTAAAAATAGCAGCAACTTATTTTGCGACAAAAAATCCAGTCTTCTTTTCTTAAGCGTTAAAGTTCACTTAAGAAAAAAAGACTGGCAATGAAGACTTAATAATTATATTGTCTTGTTTCCAAATATTTTGAAACAAGGGACAATGCGTAACAGACGATAAAATATGCAATTGTCATCGCCAAGAACATTGGTAAAACATAATTTTCATTTTGACCGTAAATAATCTTAGCATTATGTGTCAGCTCAGGTAATGAAATAATTACGGCCAAGGAAGTATCTTTAATCAAAGAAATTAACTGACTAACAATTGCAGGGATCATTGATTTGAACGCCTGAGGAATAACAATCGACCGCATTGTCTCAACATAGGTTAGACCGGTGGATAGCCCTGCTTCCATCTGACCTTTTGGAACTGCATTTAACCCCGCCCGAAAAACCTCTGACAGCATCGCAGATTCAAAAATAGTCAATGCCACCACAGCTGACCAGAAAATATCAAAGCGGATACCAATTTGCGGCAAAGCAAAATACGTGAAGAAAATAATGAGTAACAACGGTAAATTTCGAATAACATCAATCACTATCCCCAAAATTTTGGATAAAAATGGGATATTACTAAAACGAATCACGCCGATAAAGCCACCAACAATAAAGCTAAAAATAATCGATAGCACCGAAACTTCAACCGTTACTCGTAACCCATCCATTAAAAAACGCATATTAACAAATGAAAATGCATCAAAAAAGTTCATTTAATCCGCTCCTTTCTAGCCTGTTATGGCCCATTTTTTCTCTAAGTGATTCATTAAGTATGAAAGTGGCAATGTTAAAACCAAATAAAATAGTGCAACAATGATATACGTATCAAAAGTATTAAACGTCGTGCTGGCAATCAGGTCCCCTTGATACATCAAATCAAGACCAGCTACCATTGCCAAGACAGAAGAGTTTTTCACTAAATTAATAAACTGATTGCCTAATGGCGGCACTACGATTTTGAAAGCTTGTGGTAACACAATGTAGCGCATCGTTTGACTATAAGTTAGGCCTTGTGAAAGTCCCGCTTCTGTCTGTCCGCTTGGCACCGTTTGAATACCAGAACGTACCGTTTCGGCAATAAAAGCTGATGTATAAATAATCAAACCAATCGTCCCGGCTTGAAATCCATCAATTTGCACCCAATATAGCGGAACTACGACAAAGAAAAACATCGCAATAATCAATAATGGAATATTCCGGAAAAACTCAACATAAGCCTGTGCCAAAAATTTTATCACGCGATTGCTGGACAATTGTAAAATTGCCATTAACGTACCGATAATCAGGCTAAAGAAAAGGGCAATTATACTGGAATAAATTGTAAATTTGAACCCTTCAAAAAACATACCGCTGTATTCTTGAAATAATGTCAGCATAACTGGCCTCCTTTATTTTACTTTCCCAGTGTTGTCATTTGGGAACCACTTGCTATAAATTTCATCATACGTGCCATCTTGATGCATTTCATCTAGTGCTTTATTTACTTCTTTTAAAAAGTTGTCTTGACCTTTATTAATGGCAATACCATATGGTTCTTCTGTAAATGTACTACCCGTTAATTTATAGTTTTTATTTTCAGAGGCCATCCCCAACAAGATAGCATTATCAGTCGTCATAGCATCGCCTTGTCCTGACTGTAAAGCAGTGAAAGCTTCGGCATAATTTTCCAACTCCAAAATTTTAGCATCTGGAGCATGTTGCCGAATATTCACGGCAGACGTGGAACCTTTAACTGCTAGTACTGTATCATCACCAGTTAAACTATCCACTCCGGTAATTTTACTATCTTTTGGTACCAGTAAAGATTGGCCAGCATCAAAATAGACTTGGGAAAAATTCACTTGTTTTTTACGTTCTTCTGTAATCGTCATAGTAGCAATAATCGCATCGATATTTCCGTTTTTTAACAAGGGAATCCGAGTTTTAGAAGTTACTTCCACAAAAATTGCATTGCCGTCCCGTCCAAGAATTTTTTCTGTGATAGCTCTGGCAATATCAATATCAAACCCCTTTACTTCATTGGTTGTGACATCCATCATACCAAACAGACGGGTATCATATTTTACGCCCCAAATAATCTGGTTGTTTTCTTTACTAACTTTTGAAATATCTTGGTCTGCAACGCTCTTCCCACAACCACTTAATATAAGCAGTACTGCTGCAAGCCCAAACACAAATGAAAAGATTTTTTTCATTAACTTTCCTCCGATCCTTACGATTGCAAAACAAACAAAACCAAAACAATATTAATGATTGATAACTTTACTGATAAATTGTTTTGCTCGGTCCGTTTTCGGATTATTAAAGAAGTTCTCAACGTCGCGACTTTCTTCAACCACTTCACCATCAGCCATGAAGACGACCCGGTCAGCCACTTCTTTGGCAAAGCCCATTTCATGGGTAACTACAATCATGGACATTCCATCTTTGGCGATTTTTTTCATGACATTTAGCACATCACCAATCATTTCTGGATCCAATGCTGAGGTCGGTTCATCAAACAAAAGCATTTGTGGCTGCATTGCAAGACCACGGGCAATAGCAACACGTTGTTGTTGTCCGCCAGATAACATTGACGGATAAGAATCCTTTTTATCTAACATTCCGACACGATCTAACAAGCGTTCTGCAAGGGCGATGGCATCTTGTTCATTTTGTTTCAAAACTTTAATGGGAGCTAATGTAATATTTTCTAACACTGTCTTGTTGGGATATAAATTAAAGTGTTGAAAAACCATCCCGATGTTTTTTCTGATTTCTGTCAGTTTACTATTTTTGCTGTAAAGATCGTGGTCATTTATCAATAAATGACCAGAAGAAATACGTTCTAAACCGTTGATACAGCGCAGCATCGTACTTTTTCCTGAGCCAGAAGGTCCGATAACCACGACTACTTCACCTTTTTCGAAATTTAAATTAATATTTTTTAGCGCATGGAATTTACCGTAGTATTTTTCCACGTTTTGAAATTCGATCATAGACATTGGCGTCACTCCTGTTTTAAGTTTAAAATCTATTGATGTTTTAGTTTAAGTAGTATTATAAGCAAATTAAAAAACGTTTGTAAAGTTTTTTCGCAAAAAAAATTAGAATTGACTAACTTTTCTGACAATAACAACGGAGAATTTTGAGAACTTTCCTGACATAGAGATGTAAGTTGTATGCGTTTTCCAATTCTAAAAAACTACTTTTCAGCTATTTTCTTATTTTCCCAGTTTTACTTTTCAATTTCCAGTTATTTGCCTTTTTGGCAGTTGCCGGAAAGTTTAAAAAAAGGTACACTGACATATGTGAGAATAGAATTTAGAAAAAGGTGACAACTCTTGAAAAATACCATTTTAACAGGGGATCGCCCCACTGGCAGATTACACTTAGGCCATTATGTCGGTTCATTAAAAAAACGCGTGGAAATGCAAGCAGATCCCAACAACGAACTTTATATCATGATTGCAGATATGCAGGCTTTAACGGATAATGCTAAAAATCCAGAAAAAGTTTCTTCCAATGTTTTGGAAGTGGCCTTGGATTATTTGGCCGTAGGTTTAGATCCAAGTAAGACAACCCTTTTTATCCAATCGCAAATTCCGCAATTAGCAGAACTAACCATGTACTTTTTGAATCTCGTTTCTGTTGGACGGGTCCGTCGTAACCCAACAGTCAAAAGTGAAATCGAGCAAAAGAATTTCGGCGAAGGTGTACCAACAGGATTTTTCATTTATCCAGTTTCCCAAGCAGCCGATATTACAGCTTTCAAAGCCAACCTTGTTCCTGTTGGCGAGGACCAAAAACCAATGTTAGAACAAACACAAGAAATTGTTCATAGCTTTAACAATATCTACAAACCTGTTTTAGTTGAACCAAAAGCTGTTTTACCGCCAAAAGGAATGGGACGACTACCAGGGATTGACGGCAATGGCAAAATGAGTAAATCCTTAGGTAACGGAATTTATATCGCAGATTCTGCCGATGTAATCAAAAAGAAAGTTATGAGTATGTACACAGATCCCAATCACATCCATGTGGAAGACCCTGGCCAAGTTGAAGGCAATATGGTTTTCACCTATTTAGATGTTTTTGGCACCGATAAAGAATATATTGCAAAATTAAAAGATAACTATCGTCGCGGCGGTTTGGGCGATGTCAAAATCAAACGTTATTTGATTGATGTTTTAGAAGCAGAATTTGCGCCAATCCGAACCAAACGGGAAGAATTAGCAAAAGACCCTGCTGCTATTATGGAAATTTTGCAAAAAGGCTCCCAACAAGCAGAAATGGTTGCTGCCCAAACATTAGCGCAAGTCAAAGAAGCAATGGGCATTGCTTATTTCAGCTAAAATACTTTTTGTCGACTGTACTATAAAAAACATCTAAAATTTCTACATGGTTAAATTGTTTTACAAAAGATTATCCATGTCTAGCTTTGCAAAAGCACTTTACTTACAATAAATAAATATTAAACATTTGCGACGCAATGTTTAAATATTTCGTTCTTATTGTTCAAAAGTTAAGTACCTCTGCAAAGCCTTTTTTATTTTTTGCCTTGTAGACGCATAAATTTCTCAGCAAAAAGTACAGATTTTAATTTTCCCTTTGAACTTTTCTGCTTTCAAATTTAGATCGTATCACTTTTATTTCACCAATTTTTTCTAAGTCAAATCAGTTGTCAAATGCCCGAAGTGGGGCTAAATTTAATATGTATGGCAAAGATAATGAGGTGATAAAAATGAAGGATAAAGAATATCCTTTACACGAACGATTGATCATTGGTGTTTTTTTAGCCGCCGCAGCTGGTGGTTTAGATGCCTATACTTACCTTTTTCACGGTGAAGTTTTTGCAGGTCTACAAACAGGGAATTTCATTTTATTAGGTTTAAATCTAGGTCACGGTAATTTTGGAGCATTGCTTCGGTTTATTGTGCCGATTAGTGCTTTTTTTATCGGTAGTGTTGCCACACGTTTTTTGCAACATCACTTAAAAGATGAAACCAGTTTACGCAGTCGGCAAAAATTAGTCTTAGTTATTGAAATTATTTTAATGCTCCTTACTGCTTTTTTATCTCCTTATATTTCTGATAAACTGGCTAGTGCATTACTTTCTTTTGCTGCGGCTGCGCAGTTACAAGAATTCCGTAAACTTCATGCTGGACCTTTTACCTCTTTGATGATGACGGGAAATTTACGTACCTTAGGGGAAACATCTTGGGATGCCTTTATTCATCACGATAAAAAAGCTAAAGCCAAATTCAATGATACTGCTATTGTTATTTTAAGTTTTGTTACTGGCGCTACTTTAAATAGCCTTTTAGGCAATCGCTTAGGCACAGCTACAATTATCGTGTCAGCAGTTGTCCTAGTAATCCCACTGTTTATCCTCCACACTAAAGAGAATTAAAAAATACGCGTCTCTCATCGAACAAACTAATGAGAGCCGCGTATTTTTTATTCATAATCCTAAACTTTTCCAACCGATAATTAACGAATTTCCGCTGCTAATTCTTCCGTCAAGTTTTTCGTTACTTTTTCCATCGCCTTATTAATTTCCTCATCTGTCAAGGTTGCTTCTGGATTGACAAATGTTAAACTATAGGCCAATGATTTAGAACCTGCTTTGATGTTTGTGCCTTGGTATACATCAAACAACGTAACTTTATTTAAAAACTTGCCAGCAGCAGCTTTAATTGCCGCCACAACGTCTTGATTGGCAACCTCTTCACTTACTACCATGGCGATATCGCGACTTACTGCCGGGAATTTAGAAACTGCTTGATACACAAGTGGTGTCTTTTCGGCAGCTAATAGCGCAGCTAAGTTCAACTCTGCTACAAAAGTTGCCCCAATATCATAAGCTTTGGCAATTGTCGGATGAACTTGACCAACAAAACCAATCTTATCATCGCCTAAATAAATTTCAGCAGTTTGGCCAGGATGCATTTCTTTCATAGCCGACGTTTTCACGTAAGAAATATCTTTGGCACCTAAAGTTATTAGGAGCATTTCAACAATACCTTTTGCTAAAAAGAAATCAACTTTTTTTCCAGCTTGCTGCCAATCTTTGGTTTGCCATAAGCCAGCTAACGCAAAAGCAACATGATTTTCTTCTAGCGGCAAGTTTTTTAAAGGATCACTGTCTTGATAAAAGACACGACCAATTTCATAAAGGGCGATCTGCTCGTTTTTACGGGCCGTGTTGTAGGCAACATCGTCTAGTAAGCCGCTGATTAAGTTCATGCGTAAAACTGCCCGATCTTCTGTCATTGGCCAATCCAAACGAGTAATGTTACTTTCACGCATCATAAATTGACGAGATTTTTCTTCTGTTGTCAAAGCATAACTAATTGCTTCGGTTACACCTGCACCTTCTAAAGCACTACGCACTTCTCGTGTTTTTAGTTGTTCTTTGGTTAATGCACCTGCAACAGTCTCACCACTTGGTAAGGTACTTGGAATTTTATCATAGCCGTAAATACGGGCAACTTCTTCAATGATATCTGCTTCAATGTGGATATCCCAACGTCGCGGTGGAATTGTCACTGAAAATTCTTCATCACTTTCTGTGTATGAAAATTGTAACGCGTTAAAAACTGCACCTACTTCTGATACACTTAAATTCGTTCCCAACGAACGATTAATTTTAGCCAAAGTAATCTTTACTTCTTCGTCTTTTACTGCGACTGTTGACCCAACTACAGCATCTTTTAAAACAGTGCCGCCAGCAAGTTTAGCAATCATAGCAGCAGCTACTTCACAGGCTTCGTTAATATCACCTTTATTAATGCCTTTTTCAAAACGGGCAGAAGATTCACTGCGCAAATTGAATTGTTTTGATGTTAAACGAATTGACAATGGATCAAATAGTGCCGCTTCTAATGCTACGGTGGTTGTTTGCTCTGTAATTTCAGAATCTAAGCCACCCATCACACCAGCTAAAGCTACCGGTTTTACCCCATTTGTAATCACGATGTTTTCTGGCGTTAATTTTCGCTCTTCACCATCTAAGGTCACAAGCGTTTCTCCTTCATTGGCACGACGAACTAAAATCTCTTGACTATCTAATTTCCCATAGTCAAAGGCATGTAACGGTTGACCAAATAAAAGCAAAATGTAATTGGTAATGTCCACAACGTTATTAATTGGACGAATACCTTCATTCATTAAACGATTTTGCAACCATTGTGGTGATGGCGCAATCTTCACATTTTCTATAATCCGAATTTGATAAGCCGGTGCATCTTTTTCATCTGTCACCACGACTTTAATTTTGTCACGAGCAGCTGTACTTTCTTCAATCAATTCTTCATTTTCAAAGTGCGGTTTTTGATTATAAATAGCCCCCACTTCATAGGCAACACCTCTGATAGATAAGGCATCGGCACGATTTGGTGTGATGGATAATTCGATGATGCTGTCATCTAAATCCAAATAAGGAAAAACAGACTCGCCCACAACTGCAGCTTGTGGTAAATAATAAATACCGTCAGCAAATTCTTTTGGTACGACATTTTCAGAAATACCTAGTTCTTGTAAAGAACAAATCATACCATTTGAAACTTCACCGCGCATTTTTCCTTTTTTAATTTTCACATTGCCGGCAATCCGTGCTCCTGGCAGTGCCACAATAACCTTAATACCTTCTTTGACATTAGGTGCACCACAAACAATTTGAGACAATTCTTCTTCACCAATATCCACTTGGCAAATAGACAAATGATCAGAGTTAGGATGCGGAACACACTTTTCTACTTTCCCTACGACAATTTTCTTTAACCCTGCTGCAGGGACTTCAATACCTTCTACTTCAATGCCGGTTACAGACATTTTATCTCCTAATTCTTTGGGAGAAATTTGAGTAAGGTCTAAATATTCATTTAACCATTTATAAGAAACTAACATAAATTTTTACTCTCCTTTGAATTGACTTAAAAAGCGCAAGTCATTTTGATAGAAGTTCCGAATATCATTCACACCGTAACGCAACATTGCGACACGATCTGGGCCAATCCCAAATGCAAACCCAGCATATTCTTCTGGATCAATTCCAGACATTTTTAAGACGTCAGGATGCACCATACCCGCTCCTAGAATTTCGATCCAACCTGTATATTTGCAGACATTGCAACCTGCACCACCACATTTAAAACAACTAACATCGACTTCAACAGAAGGTTCCGTGAAAGGAAAATAACTTGGGCGTAAACGAATTTTACGATCTTCCCCAAACATTTTTTGCATCATTACTTCCAAAGTACCTTTTAAATCTCCCATCGTTACATGTTTATCGACAACTAAGCCTTCAATTTGATGGAATTGATGGCTATGCGTGGCATCATCGGTATCCCGACGGAAAACTTTTCCTGGTGAAATCATGCGTAGTGGTCCTTTAGAAAAATCGTGTTTTTCCATCGTCCGCGCTTGTACTGGCGAAGTGTGGGTTCTGATTAAAATATCTTCTGAAATATAAAACGTGTCTTGCATATCTCTGGCTGGATGATCCTTTGGTAAATTCATCCGTTCAAAGTTATAATGGTCACTTTCAACTTCATAACCTTCTACAACTTGGTAGCCCATGCCAACAAAGATATCTTCAATCTCTTCCATAATTTGTGTTAACACATGACGATTTCCTTTTTGAACTTGTTGTCCTGGTAACGTTACATCAATGCTTTCTTTCGCTAAAGCAGCGGTTAGTGCAGCTTCTTCTAATACTTGTTTTCTTTCTTCAAGTGCGCGTGTTAACTCATCGCGAATTTCATTGGCAAAACTTCCGACTTTAGGACGTTCTTCTGCCGATAAATCTTTCATTCCCCGCAAAACTTCTGTAATTGGGCCTTTTTTTCCAAGTGTTTCCACTCTAATTTGATTTAACGCCTGTAAATCATTGACGTTGTCAATTTTTTCCATGGTTTCATTTTTCAATGATTCCAATTTGGCTTGTAAAGACATACTTGTTCCTCCTTAATTAAAAAAGTTCAACTTTACCCCATTCATTACTTGGAATTTAAAATGCGGTAGCTGGACTTTTGGCTTTAACGATAAAAAAAAGACCTCATTCCCTAAAGGAACGAGGTCTCGCGATACCATCCTAATTCGTCAAAATATGACGCACTTAATTTTAATAACGATTGCTAGACAACCGGCCTGGCTTTCACCAAGCAAGCTAGGAAGTGAATTTCATTTTTCGATTGCGGCCCCTGCTTTCAGTCTATGACAGGACTCCCTTTTTCCGAATCAGCCAAATTACTTGTTTCCATCATTGCTTTTTATCCAATTGTATTTAGTGTACAAAACTTTTGGCTGAAAATCAACTGCATTCTGCAGCATCGATCCATTTGTTGCCCCAATCTTTGACTGCAATCAAACTGGTTTCTAAATCATGGCCTTTTGCTGTTAATTGATATAAATTATCTTCTTTGGCGACAATTCCCTCAGCATCTAACTCCCGCAAACGTTCAACCAATACGCGATCACTTACTTCGGGAATTTTATTTGCCAAATCAACAAAACGTTGGGCCCCATCTTCTAATAAAACATCGAGAATCAAACCGTTCCATTTTTTTCCCAAAATCGAAAAAGCTTTTTCAAATTTTGGACACAAACAAAATTCTGTTTCTACAACTTGTTCCACTTTCGGTCACCTCTTTTGACACATTATAGCACGCTTCTTACATTTTGTAAGCACAAAAGATTACAAAAGAGAAATTATTTTACGTCCCTTTAAAAAAATCAGATAACTCTCTGTAACAGGACGGTTATACGTTTCTGTTAATGCTTTTTTATAAAGGTTAATCTGACCTTGATAACGTTTTATAAGTTGTCCTTCATTCTCTTTTGTTAAATGATCGGTTTTAAAATCATAAAGTAAAATTTCATCTGCTAGAATATATCCATCGATAATCCCATGAATAAGCAACTCATCATTTTCATTATCGTAGTTGTTAAAAATTGTCGTTGTTTTTTGCAACATGGCAAAAGGTTCTTCTCGATGCACGTTGCTTTGTTGGGCGATCAGCTTTTGACCCAAGGGAGTGTCAAAAAACCAAAGGATATCTGGTACAACTACTTCTGCGGCAAGTTCTGTAGTTAAAATTCCTTCCGTGACAAGTTTAGCAATAAATTGCTCCAATTGCGTTTCAGTGGGAGCTTTGTTTAAATCTAACAATTGCAACACCGTATGGGTAGCCGTTCCAATGCTAGCGGCATCACGTTTTGTTTCAGCCATAAACTTCGGTGTCGCTAAAGTTTCAGCTGTATAACGGTTACCAGTCGCCTGTTTTTCCAAACTACTTTGCCAATCTAAGCGATTTTCTTGGGTATTATCTGGGTCCTCAAAAACCCGCTTAATCTCTGTTACGGATTGATAACTTGTCGTTTGTGTTGCTTTTTCATAAGGATAAATAAAATCTAAGCGTTTTTTGACTGTTGTTAAATCTGCTTGGGTTTGCTCTTTTATTTTCTCGTCCATAGGCGCAATTACATTTTCTTCATAATTTTCGCGCCAGGCTTTCACATCGGCTTGGTTAAACCAATAAATGGTGAACTGGGCCGGACTTTGCACGGTATAGCTGCGATCTTTTGCTTCACTAAAAACAGCTTCCATATCCGGATGACGCATCAATGTCATCCCCACCCAATTTAGTAAAACATGGCTACCTTTTAAACGCAAGGCAGGATTTAACACTTTCTTTTCTTGTGTTAGGGCTCCTTGCCACGCTTGCAATGCTTTTTCTTTGTTTTCATAAGAGCCAACTAAATACAATTTTTGTTCGGCACGCGTCAAAGCAACATAAAGTTTACGCATTTCTTCTGAAAAAGCTTTGTTTAAACGAACTTGCTTAATGCCTTTGTAGGGCATAGTTTCATAGCTGACTTGTCTTTCTTGGTCCACATATTTAATGCCTGCCCCTAGATGCTCTTCAAAAATATAATTGCGGTTAAAGTCCAAACGATTGATATCGCGGGCCATATCTAATAAAAAGACAATTGGAAATTCCAACCCCTTACTACCGTGAATGGTCATAACCCGCACCGCATTTTCCACTGATTTTGTCGCAGGTTCAGCCAAATCTAAATCTTTTTCCTGCATTTTTTCAATCAGACTGATGAATTGATATAAACCGCGAAAATTACTTTTTTCATAATTTTTTGCCCGTTCTACCAAAGCAATCAAATTTGCGTGGCGCTGAATTCCGTTTGGTAAGCCCAAACAATAATCCAAATAGGCTGTTTCTTCATAAAGACGCCAAATTAAATCCGGTAAAGCGTTGCGTTTTGAGAAGGCCCGCCAACTTTCTAATTGGCTTAAAAAAAGATTGATCTTTTCTTTTAGCTCTTCTTTTTCCCCATAAAGGCTATAGTCACTTAAAGCTTCATAATAAAAACCATTTTTATTTTGCAGGCGAATTTGCGCCAGTTCATCTTCTAGTAACCCTACAATTGGCGAACGTAATACAGAAGCCAGCGGTATATCGTTATAAGGATTATCAATAATTTTTAACAAGCTAATAATAGTTTGAATCTCAGTTGCTTGAAAATAACTTTCGGCATCCGTAATCTCCAGTGGAATACCTAAGTCGTAAAAAGTGTCGACAATAACTTGATTGTTTCCCCTTGTTGGGGTAAGTAACACGATATCGCCATATTCAAGTTTTCGCATCATTTTTTTGTCTTTATCATAAATTTGAAAAGATTGGCTAATTAATTCTTTGATTTTTAATGCTGTGATTTGAATTTCACCAGCTTGACGTGTCTCGAAATGCTTGACATCATCTTTTGTCCCTTTTTCAAACAAAAGTAATTCCGTCTTAAACGCATCACTTGCTGGAAAATTAGGAAAACCAGGAATTAACGCCGCTGCTTGGTCATAATCGATTTGCCCGACCTGTTGATCCATCAATTGTTCAAAAACTAAATTGGTAAAATCCAAGACTTCTTTGCGGGAGCGGAAATTCTCTGCTAAAACGATTCTGCGGCCATTTTTCTCATTACCATAGTCATTGTATTTTTCAATAAATAATGTAGGATCTGCCAAACGAAAAGCGTAAATAGACTGCTTTACATCCCCTACCATAAACATATTTCCGGCACTTTCTGTATTGTCTCTAACATAACTTAAAATCGCTTCTTGCAAACGATTGACATCTTGATATTCATCCACCATCACTTCAGTAAACTTGCTCTTATAATAAGTGGTAGCAGGGCTATTTTCTGCCTTTAAAATTGCCAGTGTATAGTGTTCCAAATCATTAAAGTCTAAAACACCTTTCGCCAATTTTTTTTTAGTATAGGCTTGACTAAAAGCTTGCGTGACTTCACTCATTTTTGCAACTAACGCATGGGACTTCACCAATAAATCATTCATAATAGCCTCAGGATAAGGAAAATAAGTCACCACTTGGGCTACACTTTCTTTTGCGATTCCTTGAAATTCTTTGACACTCACAGAAAGATCCGCCAGCTCTCCCCTTTTTTTTCGGACATTCGTTTTTAAATCGAGTCCTTCAATTTGGGCAAAAAGAGCTGCCATATCGTCTGCTACAAGCGCTGCTTGCAATCGCATCACCTGATTTAGCTGTGTTGTTAACAATGCAACATCTTTTGTCAACTTCTCTTCATTTTGGCAAATAGCGATTGCCTGCTCATAGTTTGCTACTGCTAATTCTAACTCTGCCACTACAGCAGGCTTGATTGCTGATTGGTACAATGCAGTTGTTTGGAAACCATCTTGCGCTTGATAATTTTTGGGTAACTCTTCTAGCCAATAAGCTGGATCAGGGGCTGCACAAGCAAATTGATACAAACGCATAACCAAATCCGTTAACCCCTCATCGGAACGATCGCTGCCAAAGTTTTCCGTTAATTTAAAGAAATCCTCGTCGTCATTGGCATAATAATCTTCTCTTAAACCCGTCCAAACTTCTTCTTGCAACAATAATTTTTCAGTTTCATCACTTAAGAGACGGAAAACCGGATCAAGGTCAATCAAATAATAAAAGCGTTTAATCACTGTCATACAAAAAGCATGGAGGGTGGAGATATTGGCTTGTGGCAATAACACTAACTGTTTCACGTAATGTGCGCGTAAATTACTATTTCCTTCTTCATTAATACTTTGCCGCAGCGCTTTTTCAATTCGTTCTTTCATTTCACTAGCAGCAGCTTCTGTAAAGGTTACAATTAATAAACGATCAATATCGACCCCACTTTTTAACTTTTCAATGACGCGTCTGACTAGGACAGTGGTCTTACCAGAACCTGCTGAAGCAGAAACCAATAGATTATCCCCGCCGTCAAAAACGGCTTGCCATTGTCGGTCTGTAAAGCGTTCGTTTTCCGGCCTTACCGGAATAACTGGATTTGTTTTAGACATCGCCGTTTTCCTCCTTGATTTCATTTAAAATTTCTGATTTTGGTAAATTGGGAATTTCGTGATAATCATTTTGTGCAAGCATGACATCAAAGCCACACAAACTGCGGAAAGGACAAAAATTGCACGCCTTTTCCCCACTACTTTTCTTGTAAGGATTTAAGAAAATTTCACCGGTGACAATATTTTCTGCTGCATTTTTCATTAAATGGCGATTATGTTGCCTTAAAAGCTCCAACTCCTCTCCTTGATAAAAAGCTTTTGAATTACTTTCTTTAGCCAAAACACCATCTTTATTACTTAAAATTGGATAAACAAAAGAGCGCTCTTTTACCTCCAATGTGTCATCTAACAAGGGATATAATTCACTATCTTCTGCAAAAATCCCTTTATATTTATAAGCTTTTAAAACTTCAGCCAAGCTTGCCTCTTCTGCTTTTAAAACTGGATCATGAATGCGCATATAATACGCCCCGGCAGCCTTAACATCAGTTGTTCCTACTAGTTCAGCCGCGTTTATTAAGGCAACATCTAGATAGGTCAACAATTGCATCGCCAAACCAAAATAAGCGTCAGTTAAATTGAAATCTTTTACACCTGATTTGTAATCGATCACTGCAAGCCAAGTGTGCTCGCTACTTTGGGCCATATCCAGTCGGTCAATTTTTCCTCGTACGGCTAAGTGGCCGCCGGTTGATAAAGGTTCTTCAATACCTTTAATACCACTAGTTCCAGCTAACTGACCAAAAACAATTTCAGTTGCAAGCGGGGTCATTTTAGTGCGCTTACTTTGCTTATGCAACGCCCAAATCACTTTTTTAATCGTCTTGCCAAGACGATAACGCAAATAATGCATGCGGGCAGAACTTTGTAAAATCATAAAGCGCGGTTCCGCAAAAATTTGCTGTAAAACAGTATCGATTAACTGCTGAGCTTCATTTTCATCTAATTCCACCAATAATTTTTGTTTCGCAAAAACAGCTTGCAAAAACAAATCCAACGCATCGTGAAAAAGCGTTCCAGTTGTAAGTGCATCAAGACCAAATAACTCCCGCTCTTTTAAGCGCAAGCCATAATTAGCAAAATAACGGTACCCACACTGATAAAAACTTTCCATCTGGGAAATCGATGAATACAAATCTTTGCCGTAAAGTTTTGTTGCGACTTCCTTTGGTAATGTTACTGGCACATTCAGGTACTCTCGGCTGGCAAAAGCGCGTTGTGCCAAATTACGATAAGAAGAGGCCAGCAACATCTCTTCTAAAGCGCGCCATTTTGCGTTTACGGTTAACTTTTCATCTTTTGCATTCCGATACAATAAATTCAGCTGGCCCACCAAATTACGATAAGTCGCCACAAAATTTTCTGGTTCACTTGTTAAAGATAGCTCCTCTAGAGGGATTACTTTTAAATTTCCTTGAGTGACAAAACGTTGCAAATACGGCGAAATGCGTAAGTTTTGCTCTGTGTCATGATTAGCCGCATAGCTTAAAAAGAGTTCATCACAAGCTGATAAAAAAACTTTGTAGGCAACAAAAGGTGCTTTTGCTACGCTCTCTGTTCGAAGATCCCGTAATTGTTTTTCATCCGTTAGGCTTATGTTTAATACTTCCCTGTCTTCTATTGTTAACAAACTATCGTCTGAAACCGGAGCGGGAAAATTCTTATCATTTAGGCCCATGGCAAAGGTAATCTTTGCTTGCCCAATTCGAGCCAGGCCTAACTGATTTAACTGGACTTGGTCAATTGCAGAAGGAACTTTACCATAAAAGGTATTGTCCAATCCCGTAGTAAAAAGCAAACTGAAATTCGTTAAATTAAACGAATCTTCTCCATAAATTTCAACGTAGTCATCCATCAAGTCCATCAGTGCTGACCACGTCTGTTCGTGGTTACGCGCTAATTCCAAGTCACCTGCTGCAATATCTTTTTGGCGCCAATCTTTGATGCGCTCGTCAGCTTTAATCGTCATTAAAAATTGATACAGCTTACTAACAGCTTCTTTTGCTGTTTTACTTTTTTGCAGATTTTGTAAAAAATCTGCAATCTCTGTCGCAAAAGCCCGACGCAGTCGATTACTATCTTGTGACAGTTGGTCAGCATCTTCTTGTTCTTCATTTTCAAAATCATATTGAATGATCTGCCAATCTTCTCTTCGTGTCCAAAAACTTCCTTGAAAATTGAATTTCAAAGCAATATTTTCCGTCTGATCCACGATATTGCGATAGTTTTGTAGTGGATTATCAGTCTCAAAAAAATACGCGGGAATGAATAGTTCTGTTTTCAATAGCCGCATGATATCACTAAGCCGATAATGGTATTCGCCTAAAGCAAATAACGCTTGTAAAAATTCAACAAGAGGATGTTGGGCCATCGAAATCTGTTGATCCAGATAAAACGGAATTGCTAACTCGTTAAAAACCGGTGGGATCAAATGCCCATAAGTCTCTAAATCGTTTGTTAAGAGTTGAATATCTTGATAACGATATTGCCCACTAGCCACCAGTTTGCGAATTTCTGTTGCAATGTAATTGACCTCATCGGTAGGTTTTAATGCTTGCCATAAGTGGATACTTTCTTTTGGTAAAGCCGCAGCAGACGCATTGCCTGCATTTTGTGTTTGACGCCAAAAACTTTCTACTGCAACTTGTAAAGTAGCTTCTGGTAACGGCGCAGCCGTTAAATCAACTAAAACTTTCGTTCCGTTCTCTTTTGCTGTTTGCAAGAGTTGGTAATAAATTTTACCGGTATCGTGAAATAGATCCAATGCTTCAGGGGGATTTGTTACATAAGCCTTGTCTAACACCAAATCCAATAAAACATGGCCATTTTTGGCCAAAGTCGTCAAAAGGCAACGCTCTTGGGCATAAAGTTCTTGAAAATCAGTCGCAATAAATAATGTTTTACTTAAATTAGGTGGCGCAAAAAGACTGCTCGCATCACCACTCAAATAACTCGTCAATAAGGCTAATGGATC
The DNA here is from genome assembly GCF_029983095.1 of Enterococcus montenegrensis. Classification (NCBI taxonomy): domain Bacteria; kingdom Bacillati; phylum Bacillota; class Bacilli; order Lactobacillales; family Enterococcaceae; genus Enterococcus; species Enterococcus montenegrensis. Next base: position 1,251,400 of record NZ_CP120467.1, on the reverse strand, counting down.
TACCACTTGTAATTGGCGTTTTGCAAGTTCTGTCTCATAGCGGGTCAAGATTAAACGCAATTCGGCAAACTTTAAGCTTTGATCAGCGTTCACGCTTTCTTTGGATAAAGTAGCTACTAAGTCCTCTGGTGTTAAATTACCTACTTTTAACTCTTGATATAAACCTAATAATTTTCCACAAAAACCTGATTTTTCCACTTCACCACGATACAGAAATAAATCTTCTTTACTTTCTTCCAATACTTTTTGTAAAAGCATGAGACTTCCAGCCTCTGAAAGTGTTTGATTGGCCAATTGACCTGTTTTTTGTAAATAAAACCAAGCCAGACGATAAAAACTAAAAACTTGGGCACGAATCGTGGAAAAAGATAACGTATTCTCAGGTTTCAGCGCTTTTAAAATTTCTTGTTCTTGCTCAAATTTATTGTAGTTAGGGACTAGAAAAAAAACTTGATTTTCTGCGTCTTGCTCAAGCCATGCTTGTGCTTTTTTTATATAAGTTTGGCGATGATCTAAAGCACCATTGCCAATTAAAAATTGTAAAGTCATCTCAAACTCCTTCCTTCAAAAAAAGCAATTGAAGTTATCTTGTTACTAGCATAGTATAACAAAAAAAAGTCGATAAATTGAACGCAGCGGTTCATTTACCAACTTTATTTTCATTCTTAAACTTTTACTTATTTATTAATAAAACCAATTTCTTTTAAAGGCCAAAAAACAAATTTCACATCACCAGAAACTGTCTTTTCATCGATAAAGCCAATCGAGCGCGTATCTTTTGAAATGCGCCTGTTATCCCCTAAAACTAAAATTTTGCCGGCGGGCACTTTTTCAAATTTAAAACTTGCTTCTTGATTTGGACTTAAAGTTAACGGCATACCATCGGTTAAATCTTTTTTATATTCATTTAAATAAGGTTCCGCCACCTTTTTGCCATTAATCAGCAATTGGTCATTTTGATAACTGACCGTATCTCCTGGCAGTCCAATCACGCGCTTAATATAATATTTATCAGGTTCATCTGGGGCCGGAAAAGTTACAATATCAAAGCGTTTTACTTTTGTATTCAATAAGGCAATCACTCTTTCACCATCTTGTAAGGTGGGATCCATAGAATCGCCTTTAACGACTACCGGGGTGAAAATAAATAGACGCACTGCTACTAATACTACAACTAAGCCGATTAGAAAAAGTGCCGATTTAAGCCATTCATAATTTTTATCTTTCAAGCGTTTTATCCTTCTTCCTCAAAGTTTCATACATTAATAGTACCATAGAGTCTTTTTTTCACCAAAGTTTGCGACTAGTAATAAGAAAAATTTAAATGAGCATATTAGTTTACTAACTAATTGTAAGTATGTATACTGACGATGTTACTTAATTAAACAAAGGTGGTTATTTACATGTCAAACTTTTTAGAAGCAATCAAAAACCGTCGTTCAATCTACGCATTAGGACGCAACGTTAATCTTAAGGAAACTGAAATTGAAAGCCTGATTAAAGAAGCTGTTAAATATAGCCCAACAGCATTTAACGCGCAATCTCCACGTGTTGTCATCTTATTTGGCCAAGCACATGAAAAATTATGGGAAATGACAGAAGAAGCATTAAAACCTTTAACTCCTCCAGAAGCATTCCCTAATACCCAAGCAAAATTAGCTGGTTTCAAAGCTGGTTTTGGTACAGTTTTATTCTTTAAAAACACAGATACAGTGAAAACTTTACAAGAACAATTTGCTTTATATGCTGATAACTTCCCTGATTGGGCAGAACAATCAAATGGTATTGCAACAGCAAATACTTGGACTGCTTTAGAAGAAGCTGGACTTGGTGCTAACCTACAACATTACAATCCAGTTATTGATGCCGCTGTTGCAAAAGAATGGAATATTCCTGAAAACTGGCAATTGCGTTCACAATTAGTATTCGGTTCAAAAGAAGCTGAAGCTGGCGAAAAAGAATTCTTAAGTGACGACGAACGTTTCTTAACTTTTAAATAATTTGAACACAAAAATAGACTAGCTGCTAAACTGTTGTTTGGCGCTAGCCTATTTTTTTTCATCTAATAAAATATCAATCGGTGTTCCCTCTTTTAAATGTGTTGCCAAAAACGCCACAATTTCTTCTAGCGGTTCATTCAAAACAAATAGCGGTCCGCGCATGCCCCGGCGAAAAAAATTCACCTTCACTTGATTCTTGGTTTTTAATAAAACAATACGATCTACCTCAGCATAGGGAATTCCTTTTTTATCCATTGCATTAATACTAATATGATTTTCCGCAAAACCTTTGGCATCAATTAAAAAGCTTAAGATAATCAACCCTGCCAAAATACCCCGGACGTTCTCGTCTAAGGTTGTAGGGTTTAAACCAACCAGCACAATTGTTCCCACTCCTAAAGCTAAAATCAAATAAAAACTGGTGGACTTACGGCGAGACTTGAAAATAATTTCTTTTTCGATCAAGAATAAATAGGCAAAAAGCACCAGTACAAAAATTAACAGCAAAATGGTAAATGTCGACAAATACTTTTCCCCCTCCTTTTCTTCATCTTACCATAAAAACGCTATCAGCCAAATTGGTAGTGTCTTTTACCGTTGCAAAAGCGAACCAAGTATTTTCTTTATTCCTCAAATTTCGTTACAATAAAGAAGAGAATAGAAAAATAGAGGAGTTTTGATTATGGATAATTTTTTTAAAACATTTCGTGAAAATTTATTATTAAGTGGCGTCGCCTACGGTATTTTGGGAATCTTGATTTTAATTAAACCTGAACCTTTCTTCAATATGATTGTTTATATTTTTGCTGCTTTCTTTTTTGTTATGGGAATTATTAACTTAGTGAACCATTACCGAGCACAAAAGCGTGGCTATTCTGGTTCCCAATTAACAACTGGAATTTTACTTTTAGCCGCAGCTTTGCTGATTTTGATTTTTGCAAAAGGAATTGTGTCTATTATTCCCTTTTTCCTGGGCTTATTCATTTTAATTAGTGGAATTACCCAGTTGTTACAGGAATTGCAATTAAAAAAAGACGGCACAGCACGTACGGGTTGGTTTGTCTTTAGTATCTTAATGATTGTAGCCGGTGCGTTACTCCTATTTAATCCTTTCCGTAGTGTTTTATTAGTTTTCCAAATTTTTGGCGGCCTGTTAGTTGTCTTGGGTGTTTCTCGTTTAGTTGATTTCTTTCGTTTAAGAAATATTTAAAGTTTTAATTATGACAATCTTTTTAAAGATTTCCGTCGCTTTTTTTAATCATTTCCCTTTATAATACTTTTGTTATCAATGAAGTATGAGGAGGTGGAAATATGCCAATTGAAAAAAGCCAACTAAAACAGCAACCAGTAATTATCGTCAAAGACAAAAACGGACAGATCTTACGGAAAGTCTCCGTGAAAGAATGGCTGGAAAATCATCCTCTTGACGCGACTAAAGAAGACTTTGAATTAAAACTTTATCGCGAAGCGTTAAATTATTTTTACTTAAAACAGTATGATCAAGCCGAAGATTTACTAATCTACCTTTGTGAAGGGACCCATTATCAACGTTATGAATACAGCGAACGTTTGGCTACGTTGTATCACACGCAAAACCGCTTGGACAAAGAACGGTGTATTTTACTCCTAGCTAAAAGAGCACAGGAAAAAATTCATGCGCCCAAAGAATTGTTACAACGTATCACAAGACGTTTGGACAAAGTCGATAAACAATTAAATCACTATCAAAAAACCATCAATCTACTCGCTTTAAGTTAACAAAAGCAAAACAAAGTCTTTTAGCTTTTGCGCAATAAGCCAAAATATTTCGAACTTGTTTGTGTGAAAGTTTTATACTTTCTTGACAATTGACCAAAAACACCCAACTAGTTAGTTGGGTGTTTTTTTCATCTATTGCTGCTTATTTTTCAGCAGAATTTCCGCTTTTCAATATTTGACTTGTGCCATCAGCATAATTCAATTTCACATTATCTTGAACATTGAAAATATAAACATTAAATTTAATTGCTTCACTATTTACAGACTGTGCCATCAAATGGACACCCCGCGCCAAAAGTTCATCATTGCGAAAGATTGGTGTAACTTCATAACGAACAAAATGATTTTTATCTTGCTCTAAATAATACTTGATATCCATTTCAAAACGTAACATTTCAGGGTTATTCAACTGGCGTGTGCCGGTAATTAAATTTTGCCAATTGGCATTTTCACCTGCTAATGCAAAGCCAATTAAATGGGAGCGATTATACAAATAGCTACCACCAATTTTTTTATTGCGCCAGCCAGTCGGGGTAACACTTGAAATACTGCCGCGTTTTTCTTTGGGCATTAAACTTTGATTCAATAATGCCTCCGCACCTGTGGCCCGATTTAGTGCATCTAGGGGATAATACTTTTCCCATGCCCCACTTGTCGTAGCTAATTCGGCTTTTGAAAAAGTTGGCTTTCCTTGATTAATTTCAATCGTTTGTTTTCCTGCATAATTTAATTGGGCTAGTTCTTGTTTTAAAGCTGTCAGTTTAGCGTCACTTTGCAAGGGGCTTGCGCTTTTTTCTTCTGTTGCTCCCTCATCTTCTCTATGATTACTACTGCTTTTCTCTTCTGAAGCTCCAGATTGCAAAGTAGTGCTGGCCGCCGTAGTATTTGGGTTATCTTTGGGTGCTATTGATTGAAGATTTTCAGTGTTTAATAACCCACTGCCAGATAATACGGCTGCAATTGATGCGGCCACCAAAATGAAGCTTGGCTTTTTCTTGCGATGTTTGGTCGTAGCTTGAATTAAGGTAACAATTCCAATAATTATCCCCAATAGACCACCTAATATTAAAACAGTATCCATTTTTTTCCTTCTTTTCTGTAAATTTAATCTACCTTTATACCCTAGCAAATGGCCTTCTTGAAAACAAGTAGAAATACGCTCAGATCGCCTACTTTTTCATTTTCGTCAAATGCTTGTCACCAGCCCTTTTTCTTGAAATAAAAATTTCATTGGCATAAAATAAAGCATGATACTTTTTTGGCGGAGTTGGTGGAACGGCAGACACGTATGCTTCAGGCGCATATGCCTATAATAGGCGTGAGGGTTCAAATCCCTTACTCCGCATTTTTATTACTCAAAAATTGACAAGGAGCAAATTTATGCCATTTATTGCGATTTTAATTGATGTCTTGACCTTGGGAGCGTATTTTTTGCAGTTGAATAATGATTCGCGTACATTACGTTTTTTAGGCCTAATCTTTCAAGGAATTATGACGATTTTACTACTGATCTTAATGATTGCCTATCACGGTAAACGTTATAGTAATTATCGGCCAGCCGGTTATTCTTATTTAACAATTCGGTATGCCCTTATCATCTTCTCTTTTTTGATTAATGCCATCGTTTTGTTTCTTTATATTTTAAACTTTACCGGTGCCAATGATTTAATTTTTTCAAGCTTTTAAAAGTTCTTAACTTTTTCATAAGTTCCTTTGTCCAATCATTTTAAGATAGAAATTGTGCTATACTTATTCCTACGCGAAAAATATTGTTATGCGATAGATTGATTTATTTCGTTGAATTTAATCAAACTGGCGTAACTTAGGAGTTACATGGATGTATTAGAGGTTAGGGAATACATCGTTTAAACGAGAAATAACATGAATTTTAGTAATAGTCTTGATCCAACCTTAAATAATAATATTGATTAGTTAGATAGCCTTCTCTAGTAATAGAGAGGGCTATTGTCCATTTTAGCAGATTTTTTTACTTCTCTCTTTACAAAACAAACATACGTTCGTATAATAAGAGTATCAAAAAGTTGGAAGTGATTTTATGCGTATCCCACCTTCTTATCAAGATCGCAAATTATTAAAGTGGAATGGCTTTTACTTATCTGAACATACGCGTCAAATGGCTGAAACCAAAGCTGCGCAAGCTTTTCTTTGGCCCGCCAAACCGATAATGGATAAAGAAGCTATCGCACAAGTTTTATGTGAAGCGCGCTTAAAAGAGCGCAGTATTGCACTTCAAAAAGAAGAAGTAGATGCTGAAGGCCACTATTTCCCAGATATTGTTGGGAAAATACAAGGCTATGATGAATTAGGGATTTATATTGCCAATCAAAAAATTGATTACGACGAAATCCGCAGTGTCACCTTTACAACTGTTGCCAAATGGTCTGCATTGGAGGAATAATGATGATTAATTTAAAGGGTACTATTTCTCAAATCAAAGTATTGAAAATGTCTGATCATCCCCTAGTTTACTTTCAATTGAATGAACATCACTGTTTAATCGCTACTCACGCATTGAATTTTTTAGCTGACGTTGCTGTTAATAGTACAATCAGCGTTGTTGGTCATTATAACGCTCGTAAACAATTTGTTGTAAAAAAATATAGTGTCTTAGGCAAACCTCAAATCGTGATTGAATTTGAAAAAAGTCTCTACCCGCCGAAACATATTTAGTTTCTAGTAAGAAAAGCCAAATTTGGCTGATCACTTGCCTGATAAAAAAGAAGCGTCTTAGCGCTTCTTTGCAAAAATTGTTTCAATTATTTGATCAGCCAAATAAAAAACGCGATCATCACTTTTGGGCCGCGGTGAGGCAGCGTTGAGCCAATCTAATCCTTCCAGCGGAATGCCGTAACAAAAAAGATGCGGTTGAATTTGCCCATTGTTATCAATGATTTGGTGTGTTTTGCGACTAACCAAGATTGCCCCTGTTGCATGGCTTTTAGCGTCAAAAGTTACCTTATGTGGGGCTAGATAACCTTTTTCTCTCATATTCTTTAATAAAGGATTCTTTGTCGTTGCAAAACTTGGTTGCGGTAAACGCGCCTCAATCAAATTTTTTCCATTAAATCTTCGCTTTTCATCTTGCTTACTGTAGGCAACAAATTGCCCGTTTTGTTTTGTTACCGTCATCTCTGGAGCTAGAAATTCGACAATTTCCGCTTCTACTAACGCCGCTAATTGTTTTTGTCGTACAACAGGTGCACCGATAGCTAGAAAGCTATAGCTACGATTGAAATCTCCCCAGAAATCTTCATAGTACTCTCTTTCAGAAAATTTTTCATGATCTAACATATAATCAAAAGGTGCCTGCAGTTCTTTAAATGTATCAATCGCCGAGGCAATAGCTCCTGTTTTGTTGCCTAATTCAGCTGATTTTATATCTGCTTTTAAATATCCAAGAACAAAACTAGGGAAATGTTCTGGTGAAATATTTCCTGCCGGCTGTAATAACTGCTCCCAATTTAATTGTAGTTCTTTGGGTACACGATATTTTTTTAAAACGGCAGCAGCATCTTTACAACGATATTCTGTTAGAAAGTTAGTCAAATCAAATTTAACATCCTTTAAAATCTTTTGATAATAGACTAATTCGGCTTCTTTTTTTACTAATGTGACTAATTCTTTTACTGATCCTTGAAATTGAGACATAAAATGCGGCGTCAAAATCTCAGGCTTAGCGTCTTCGCCAGGTTCTTTTTGATTAATAGGACGCGCATGATAAGGCAAACCGCGACCTGAGCCAACAATTATTTTTGCTTCTTTACCTGAAGGCTGGTAACGCAAATTCCCCTCCTTTTCGATAAATTTCCCGCCCCACTTGTCAATTAGTAACGGCAGATAGTCATAAAAACTCAAACCCAACCCTCGAATAATAATTGGTCCATTAACTAATTTTTTTAATGGTGTATTGGCTGGATTTCCCGGTCTTTGATAAAACAAGTTATTTTTTTGGGCAAAATTCTGATTTTCGCACTCTTCTTCACTGGCTTCATTTTGTGAATGTCCCGTTGCCAAAATCACATCAGAAACGAGATATTCTTTTGAGCCAATTAGACTGATTTTTTCTTTTTTTAACGTTAAATCCGTAATTTTTTCTTTAACCAAGTGTACTTGTATTTTTTTTGTGGTTTTCTTTAAAATTTCTGCATAAAACCACCGTTGATAAATACCGTAATAGCGGCGAGAACAATAGTCGTTTTTAGCTAATCTGGTTTCTGACATAAATTTTTCTTGCTCTGTTCGATCTAACGTAGCTAAAAAAGCGGCGGCCTCCCTTTGACTCCATTCCCCTAGATTAGGACCTTCATCTTCAGAAAATAACGTTACATGTTGCAACACGGTGTTCATGATAACAGCTTTACTTTGATCACTACGCCAGACATTTCCTCCTGGCCCATACGGATCAAAAATAAAAATTTCAAATGCTTCTTTACTTTCCACGGCTCTCTTTATAAGCTTTGACAAGGCAATCAAACCAAATGGCCCCGCCCCAATAATCGCGATTTTTTTCATATCCGTCCTCCTTAGTAAAAAAGCCTATAGTTTCTAATCCAGCATATACCTCGCTATAACAGTTATTCTTATTATTAGAGTAAAGAATAATGCAAGCATGTGCAAATCTGAACCTTTGATTATTTCAACTTAATTCGCTTATAAAAAAAGAAAAAAAGCTCTATTTTGACCACAAATGCAACCTAATAGAAATTGTTTCTCAAAATCATATCAATTTTCAAAAATATACTTCTATCATCTTGTATACAAATTATGCAAAAAAACTGGTATCAACGTCAGCAAGACATCAATACCAGTTTTTTTCTAACTATAAGGAGGGACAAATCGTTTTATATCAGGCCTATATGTCTAATTTTACGAACTAACTTTCTTTTATCTTAAGTCGAAATTTCAAAAAATTTTAAAGGCAATTTATCAAGATTCCATCTTATCGTAGAGAGTTCACTCCGAGTATGAGGCCTTTCTAGCAGACCCGTTTCGCAAAACAACTCTTCAAGAATAAGGACAATATTTTTCCGAAAATATCGCTCTTTTACTGATAACGGAATGAAGTTTGCTTAACTTTTTTGCTACGCAATTTTTTCTATTCGGATAAAATAACCATCGATTGATTCACTGATTTGTCTTAAAACATGGAAACCTTGTTCTTCTTTTTGACGGGGAACCTCAATCAATTTAACTTCTTGGCGATTGATAGGAATACCTACAATTAATTCGTCTGAAACCATATGCATCGCCATGATATGAGAAATTTGAGCGCCCAATTTCATTATTTCTTGCTGATTTTTATTCACACGCCAATGCGAATTTTGCATTAAGCGTAAACCACTCGTTAAAACACCACTCTTAACAACCTTTTCTGAAATGACTGGACGCCACATTTAAGCCACCTGCTTTAAAGGGTAATCTTCGATTGTTATAGCGGTGTCACTTGCTACAGTGACAGTAACTAAGCTGCGATATTTTGCTGCAATTTTTTTTAGTTGTTCTGCCTCTTTTTTTGAACAATCAACATAAAAAATCACGCCATCATACTGGTCTTCAAACTTTGCTAAAAACGCTTCTGCTTGTTTCAACCATTTATTCTTAATCGTCAGACTTTCATAAAACGTCACTTGCTTATTCCGCAAATAGTTTTCTGGCAGTTTTTTAGGAAATCCTACGACTGCGATTTTTTCACCTGTATGTTGTTTTTTTATATGATTCCAAACATGACTAATTTTTCTTTGGTTACCGTAAATAATATACATTTTGCTTGCTCCTTAATTTATGATTATTCTATTATGACGGCAATAGCCTACCGTCGAATATTCAGCTTGCAAGACTATCCCCTCCTCTAATCATAAATAAAGTAACGCTCTTTATTTATCCACCATACCAAAGATATTATTTAAAGCAAGCAACGTAAGAAATTGGTAAGAAGATAACTTACCAATTTCTTACAAAGTAAAATAAGACCGCTACTTCTTCCACTAAATAAAAGTGCGATAAAACAATTGCGAGCAAAACAAAAAATACCATTGTTCATTGGTAATAAAAAAAACTAGCAAAATTACTCCTTCAATAATAGGGATAATACTTTTTGGTATCCCCCTTGATATTTAGACTATTTTTATCGCCATGAGTCGCGATACTTTCACTTTGCCAAAATATTTTCCAAGAATCACACAATCTAACTTAGACATCCCCCGATTATTCGGACCATCTATCATCCTTACTTCTACAAGTCTGGTTGTAGTTCCTACTTTGTAGATTAATCGATCCCCGCAATTAAAAAAATCGCTAGTATACCTTCTTACCCCTCGGTGAAATCTATCGTTGACTATCTTTATTACTTCCATATTAAAAAACCACCTTATTCATTTAACAATCGCTAATGATCATCTCTAAAACACCTGAAATTTACTGCCGCTTCATAAATAGCTATTGCTCTCTTCTTTTTCTTTTTACAAAATAGATGATTAGGAAAATTATTATCATAACGAGTAACGCTACGAGAATTCCAATAATTATAAAAAGCAAGGTATTATCTTTTTTAACCGTGAATACTTTTGTATTAACAGTTTGTGCTTCCTTTTTTGAAATATCAAATTTCTGTTCAAAATGCCATTGTTTATTAAAAACATCTGTAAAATCTAACTTCAACAGATATTTACCGGCATCAAGTGGCTTAGTCGCACCAACAGTACCGTTAAAAAAATTAATCGTAAACGAAGAGGAAGGTGCTATGCCACCATCTTTAATTTCTCTAGAAATAACCGGATTTTTTTGATCTTCCTCTTTATATATCTTCCCAATCATGTGCACTTTACTAATATTTACCGGTTGGGTGTTCTTCAGCTTTACCGTTATACCGGCTTGTCTTTCCTTCTGCTGCTAAAACATCTAACGGAAAAAGAAATAAGGACAGTCCAATCATAGCAATAGGGATGATTTTCTTCATTTTACGCATCTTTTTCCCTCCTTCTTTTACATAGAAGAAACAAGATTGCGAGCAATAGCGTTCCTAAAAATGAAAATGCAAAAGATTGGATTTCATTTGTCTTGGGATAAAGTTTTCTGGAATTTCCATTAGCTAAAGTATTATCACCATTAGATGTATGCTGGCTCTTATCAGATATTACAAGTGTCGTTTTATTGGTCATCGTATCTGTAGCTGCTACTACAGAGTTAGGTGCTAACACCAATCCTGAAAAGGTAAGCCAGAGAAGGAACAAAATTCTGCATAACTTTTTTACGTTACTCTTTTTCTCATTCATTCTTCTGACCCCCTTTTGTTTACGTATCTGCATTTGTTTGAAGTCGTAATCAGCAATGCGATCTTTAATCTCATCGTTGACACTGTCAATTTGTTTTACATAGCCTTTAATTTTTTCTTCAAAAGCTTTTAAAGGTTCGTTGTATTCTTTTTTTATTGCCTTGCGCTGGTCGTCTAACAACTTTCGATAATTATTTAATTCACTACGTGTTTTTTTGGCTTCGGAAATGTTATCTTCCGTAAAAACTAAAACACTATATTTTTCTACAATCTCATCAACAAGTTGTTTCAAGTATTCTTCATTCTTAATTTCGATGATGCTTGGCTCATAAGCCACTTCAAACTTAATTTCTGGTACGACTATTTCATTCGTCATTCTCTTCGTCCTCTCTTTCAGCTTCATCTGGTAACCAAGAATGATTTACATTAGTAAAAATGCAATTGTCTGGATCAGACATTGCTTTGTCATAATCAAACATTGTTCTTACACTCCCTTTCATGTTAAAATAGGGCAAAGATATTTTTCACGAATATCAATTGCATGCAGGTTATCGCTTACTTTCGACGGTTGGGCGGTAACCTATTTTTTTATGTCTTCTACTGTAAACTAAGTCGTCATACTCACTAAAAAACCAAAGGTAATACGTGACCGCTGGTATGAATAGAAATCTTATATCGATATATGCGATTACCAGCATAATTATCGGCATCAAGAAGAATATGATTGCGTTTAGTTGTTTCATGCTATGCCTCCTTCATTCTGATGACATTAGTGTTTAATTTCTCCAATTCCTTGCGTTTCTTCGCTTCTTTAATGGTCTGATCAAAATCTCGTCCGGCATTTTCTTTTAAAAATCGTTCGGCTTCAAAAACGCTCACCACTTTTTTTGAACTAAAGCTAATACTTTTTATCTCGCCAAGTTCTTCTAAAATGTAGATTTTATCTTTTGAAGTCTTATATTCGGCAGCTAATTCGGGCAACGTGTATACAAGTGCCATTCTCAATCATTCCTTTCTCTCTTTTCAGCCAACTCGATTACTTTGCGACTGTTAAAGCTGTATCGATTACAGACAGCGATAAATACAGCAATTTCAGAAGATATTTCATCTTTAAGTTCTATTAACCACTGCTCAATTTCTTCTTTTTCTTCAAAAGTTATTTCTTCGGCTGGTATACTAAGCAAATCCCAGATTTCAAACTTCTTTTCAATCTCTATACGCTCTATTTCTTCTTTATCTTGTCCGACCATTTTCGACAATGGATGCCCATCTCTCCGCTTTCGGTTCAATGGCTTCGGTGTATGGAACATTGCAGCAGCTACCTCAAAATCTAATTCTGGGGCTTGGATGTACTCTGCCATGTTGACCACGCCATCTAAACCTAAGCGCCTTCTTCCATTTAACTTATGTGAAACGTTTTGCGGCGAATCGTGCAAATCAATCGCCATGGCTCGTTGATTTATTTCCTGGCGGTCTACTTCGCTTCTAAATATTGTCGCTATTTTCTGTTCCATTTGTGATAAAGGCATAATCATCACTCCTTTTGTATTTAATTGTCAATTTTCATCACCGTTAAACTGCCATAAACTGTTATTAAGCAAATGACGCTTCATCTAATTCGCGTTGCAAGTCTTTTTGGACTTCTTGAATTAAACGATCTAGCTGTTCGTCATTAGCACATTTGATAATATGAACTAATCGAGGCCGTGCATCTAATATGATTTGAATTTTCTCTTGTCGTGTCATTTTGCAGCCTCCTTGCCAAAATGTTTCTCATTTGTAAACTCGTGAGTAAAAAAAATATCATCAGGTTTCATATCAAATACTTCAGCAATTTTGACTGCGATTGGATAACTAAGGCCTCGTTTTCCGTTTTCAATCATAGAATAATAGCCTTTTGTAATACCTACTTTTTCAGCAACATCTTGAGCAGTTAATTGGTTCATTTCTCGAATTTGTTTTAATTGTTCAATCATTTAGTTTCTCTCCTCTCTGTCAACTAACTGTAAACTCAGTATAGTACACGTATTGTAAACTGTCAACTAATTAATCAACAATTTGTTGATTTTATTTATAACAGTTGAGTTTACTATATGTAAACGATAAAATATATTTAGGAAACGAGGTGTAAACATGACTTTTGGAGAACGATTAAAAAGCCTTAGAAATAAACGCAGTTTAACTCAGAGTCAATTAGGAGAAAAACTTAATGTAACAAAGGCATCTATCTCGGGTTATGAGAATGACACTCGTAGTCCAGACAAAGATACTTTAGTAAAAATTGCGAAGATATTTGGGGTGACTACCGATTACCTTCTTGGTATCGATGAATCGCAAGACGATCCAAATTTATTAGTGGCCGCGCATATCGATGATGATGTTAGCGAGCAAGATATGGAGGATATACTACGCTACATCGAATATAGAAAAAATAATCCACTTCCTAAAAAGTAGGTGTTTTAATGCAAATAGACGAAAAATTAATGGCTGAGTATTCTCAGCTTACATATATCGAAGATCCAGAAATGCCGAAAAAGCAAAAAGGATTTATCGTCGGTAAAAAAGTGTACTACAATCCTAATCAATCTTATCCTCAAAGAAACTGTACTGTAGCAGAAGAAATAGGGCATTATTTAACAGGGGTATGTGATATTACTAAGCAAGATACAAATGAGAAGCGCAAGCAAGAACGTAAAGCTAGAGATGTCGGAGCGACTATCCTTGTCACTCCTTTTGATATTATTAATTGTTTTGAAACTGGATGTGTATCGGTTTGGGAATGCGCTAATCATTTAGAAATAACTGAGCAAACTTTTAAAGATGCAATCAAATGGTATGCAAGAAAATGGGACGGGATTAAAACAGAAAACAACTATACTATTCTGTTTAAGCCAAACGGAACTATTGGAGTTTTTAAATCATTTATTTAGTTAATATGGCGACATACTACCTGCCATTAAGTGGGAGCAAAAAATGAAAAGTGTAGGAGGATTTTTGGTATGGCAAAGAAAAAAGTAACTGGGGAAGATGGAAAAACTTATGTAATGAAGGAGAAAAAACCATTCTATAAGAAAGTTTGGTTTTGGATTCTAGTAGTCATAGTTGTTGCTGGTATCGGTGGCGCTCTTGGTAGCGGCAATGATGAAAACAATGCTGTCAAAGAAGCAAATAGTTCTTCCAATGTAGCAGACTCAAATAAACAAGAAACAAAAGAAAGTACTAAAGCTAATGAAGCTCCTAAGGAAGAAAAAGTATATAAAATCGGTGATAAAGTTCCTGTTGGCACTGTTGAGTATGTAATTAATAGCAAAGAAGTAAAAGATCAAGTAGGCGGTGAATATACCGCTCAAAATGCTAAGGCTAAATATATCGTACTCGACGTAACTATCACAAATAACGGCGATAAGGCCATTACAATTGCAGATGATTTTTTTAAATTGTACAAAGGTAAAACCGAGTTCAAAACTGATTCATCTGCATCAATTGCAGCTAATCAAGAATCCGGCAGTACCGGTCTAGATTTTTTCTATCAAGAATTGAATCCAGAAAGCAGTTTGACTGGTAAAGTTGTTTTTGACGTGAATGAAGAAACAATCAACGATCCATCTACACAAATACAAGTCCAAACTGGTGTTTGGGGAACTGAAACAGAGCGTATTAATTTAAATTAAAAAATAAAGATTAGGCTTCGGCCTTTTCTTTTTACTCACAAAACGAACATACGTTTGTATATATTAGTATGTTGAGATATACAAAATTAGAAAGGAATGATAATTATGGAGGGATCAGTAAGAAAACGAGGTTCGAAATGGTACTATTCTTTCGAAGCTGCTTCTATAGGAGGAAAACGAAAACGTATAGAACGAGTTGGAGGAAATACAAAAACAGAAGCGTTAGCAAAGATGCGTGAAGCGATGAAACTCTATGAGAACGGAGATACTATTGATTTAACAAATATTAGTGTTGCAGATTATTTTGACTACTGGTTTAAAGATTATGTTGAACGTAAATTGAAATATAATACACAAAAAAATTATCGAAACATAATTGATAAGTACATCAAACCGGGGATAGGAAAATACAAATTAAAATCAATTGGACCTGATAAACTTCAAAAATTTGTTGATTCTCTACCTGATTTTAATCAAAACGGAACACGTCTAGCTAAACACACTGTTGAAATTATAATTACAGTTATCGGTGGTGGTTTAAAGCGTGCGGTTTTCCCATACAAACTCATTAAAGAAAACCCTATGCAATATTGTGATCCACCTACTTATGATGAAAGTAATAAAAAGACACGGAAAGATTTAGGTATCATAACAATCGAGCAGTACCAGGAAATATTGAATATTACTCCTATCGCCTCTTCTTTCCGAATTCCACTTGAAGTTGGATGGGGAACTGGAATGAGACGCGGTGAAGTTTGCGGATTATATTGGAGTGATGTTTCATTTGAGGAAAAAACAATTAAAGTTGAAAGAAATATGCTACAAGATAAGTACGGAATTAAAATGGGTACTCCAAAAACAAAATCGAGTTATCGAACGATTGATATTGACGAAGGTTTATTGCGCACACTGAAAGAACATCGGAAACGACAAATGGAAAATAAAATTAGATATGGTCAATTTTACTTCGACAGCCCTTACGTCTGCACAAAGGAAAATGGCGAGCCAGTAACGCCAAATTCAATTAAATGGAATTGTACAAGAATTTCTAAAGCATTAGGGTTCCGATTTAATTTTCACGGTCTACGTCACACGCATGCCACCCTTTTACTTGAGCATGGAGCAAACGCTAAATCTGTTCAAGAACGGCTGGGTCACAGTAAAATTTCTACAACATTAGACACCTACGCTCATGTTACGAAGAAGATGAAAAATGAAACAATTGACATCTTTACAAAAGCAACGGGAAGCCAAAAATAAAAAAATTTGCCGACGACATAATTTTTACGTCGGCAAATCGTAGGCAAATCATGAAAATTCACGTCATTTTAAATTTCGTTTTCAAGAATCCCTTGCTATTTCTTAGGTTCATCATCGTCCATTTTCAGAACAGCCATGAAGGCTTCTTGTGGGACTTCGACAGAACCAATTTGTTTCATTCGTTTTTTACCTTCTTTTTGTTTTTCCAATAATTTACGTTTTCGGGAGACGTCCCCGCCGTAACATTTGGCCAATACGTTTTTGCGGAGTGCTTTAATATCTGACCGCGCAACAATTTTTTGTCCGATTGCAGCCTGAACTGGCACTTCAAATTGTTGACGAGGAATTAATTTTTTCAGTTTTTCAACGATGGCTTTCCCACGTTCGAAGGCAAAGTCACGGTGAACAATGAAGCTTAGGGCATCGACTTTTTCAGCGTTCAATAAGATATCCATCTTCACTAGCTTACTTGTGCGGTAACCAGACATTTCATAATCTAATGAGGCATATCCTTTGGTGCTGGATTTCAACTTATCAAAAAAGTCAAAGACAATTTCAGACAATGGAATTTCATAAACGACATTAACCCGATAATCATCCAAATAATCCATCGTGACAAAATCACCACGTTTTCTTTGTGATAATTCCATCACTGCACCAACATAATCATTTGGTACCATAATTTGGGCTTTCACATAAGGTTCTTCCACACTTTGAATGGAGACAGGATCTGGAAAATCAGCCGGGTTATCGACAATAACTTGAGTGCCATCTGTTTTATTGACGTGATAAATAACAGAAGGCGCTGTCGTAATCAACTCTAAATTGAATTCTCTTTCCAAACGTTCTTGGATAACATCCATGTGTAATAAGCCCAAGAATCCGCAACGGAAACCAAAACCTAAAGCTTGTGAGGTTTCGGGTTCAAATTGTAAGGCAGCATCATTTAATTGCAATTTTTCCAACGCTTCCCGCAAATCGTTGTAACGTGACGTATCAATTGGGTACAACCCACAAAATACCATTGGGTTCATCTTACGATAGCCTTCTAAAGCTTGAGTGGCAGGATTTTTCGCTAAGGTAACCGTATCACCAACCCGGGTATCTTGTACGGTCTTAATTGCGGCGGTGATATACCCTACGTCTCCTACCATTAAATAATCTCGGGCAATCGCTTTTGGTGAAAAGACCCCGACTTCTGTTACATCAAATGTTTTACCGTTACTCATTAATTGAATTTTATCTCCTGGTTTAACAACACCGTCCATTACCCGCACATTTAAAACGACCCCACGATATGAATCGTAAATCGAGTCAAAAATCAACGCTTTTAATGGTGCGTTTAAATCGCCACTTGGAGCAGGAACATATTCAACGACTTGCTCTAAAATTTCTTCAATGCCAATGCCGGCTTTGGCTGAAGCCAAAACTGCTTCACTGGCATCAATACCGATAACATCTTCAATTTCTTGGCGCACGCGTTCTGGATCAGCAGCAGGTAAATCGATTTTATTAATAACCGGTAAAATCTCCAAGTCATTATCTAATGCCAAATAAACATTGGCCAAAGTTTGCGCTTCAATCCCTTGTGCGGCATCGACTACTAAAACAGCACCTTCACAAGCAGCTAAACTGCGGGAAACTTCGTAAGTAAAATCGACGTGTCCGGGCGTGTCAATCAAGTGGAAAATATACGTTTGACCGTCTTTTGCTGTGTAATTTAATTCAACGGCATTTAATTTGATCGTTATACCACGTTCTCTTTCCAAATCCATTGAGTCTAGCAATTGATCTTGCATTTCCCGACTCGTCACCGTATGGGTTTGCTCTAAAATACGGTCTGCCAACGTGGATTTTCCGTGGTCAATATGGGCAATGATGGAGAAATTCCGAATCATTTCCTGTCTTTTTTTCATTTCTGCTAGATTCATATATACCCTCATTTCTTTATTACCGCGACAAAATCCCTGCGGTCTGCTAACTTCAGCCTTTTCATTATACCAACGAAACTTAGATATTTAAAGAGTTTTCCCCATCTCAAAAACAACAAATTTGCCAATCTTTGTTATACTAAAACTAAGAACAAAAATTGGAGTTGAAATTATGGAGGAACACTTTCGCGACGAATTACAAATTCTACCGGTGGAAGAAAAAGATGTTGATCAATTTAACGAGTTATTAAGTTATGTTTTTCAAATCACAGAATCAGATATTGAAGAAAGCGGCTTTGATAGTAAAAAAGAAATGATCAAATCAAAAAAGCCGATTTTAGAGTTATCAAAAGTATTCGGCTGGTTTCACAAAGAGCAGTTGATCTCTCAAATTGCCATTTATCCTTGTGAAGTAAATATTCATGGTGCTGCATACAAAATGGGAGGCATCACAGGTGTTGGCACCTATCCAGAATATGCCGGTCACGGGCTAATGCAAGATTTAGTGAAAAAAGCATTGGAAACAATGCGCGAAGACAAGCAATGGATTTCATACCTTTATCCTTATAACATCCCCTACTATCGCCGTAAAGGTTGGGAAATTATGTCAGACAAATTGACGTTTAAAATTCGTGACACCCAATTACCCAAACAAGTAGATGTCCCTGGAATGGTAGAACGTCAAAACGTAGATCATCCCGATGTTTTTGCTGTTTACGATACTTTTGCCAAGCAAAATCATGGTGCTTTAAAACGCAGTCATTTTCATTGGGAAGAATACTGGCGTTATGAAAATGAAGAGGAACGGACTGCCGCAATTTATTATGACGGCGCTGGTAAGCCAACGGGCGTTTTATTTTATTGGGTCGCCGAAGAAATTTTTCATGTTAAAGAAATGTTTTATTTAAATCAAGAAGCTCGCAACGGCTTATGGAATTTTATTTCTGCGCATTTTTCGATGGTTTATTGGGTAAAAGGAGATATTTATAAAAACGAACCATTGGCCTTTTTACTAGAAGATAGTCAGATTACGGAAACAATCGAACCTTATTACATGGCTAGAATTGTGGATGTTGCAGAGTTTTTAAAAAGATTTCCTTTTGAATCTTTTGACGGTGCTTTTCACTTTGTCGTAACCGATCCCATTGCGGATTGGAACAATGATACTTTTTCTGTTATGAGTAAAGATGATGAAGTTGTAATTCAAAAAGGTGTTGCTATAGGCCCAAGTGTCACAATTGATATTCAAACTTTAAGCTGTCTTTTAATGAATTATCGCCGCGCTTCTTATTTATACCGCATTGAACGTCTACAAGCCGCTAGCAAGAAAACAATTCATTTATTAGAGCAAATTATCCCCGACATGGAAGCTTACTTTAGTGATTATTTCTAAACAAAAAAATACGTGGTACTTATTTACGCTAAAAAAATAAACGTAATCTGCTACTTATGGAACCCTTTTAATTTGTAATAATGGACCTGTGATAGGCTTATCAGCTTATCACAGGTCCATTTGCAAATTACAGATGCATTTTACACTGGGCAACTTTTACTCTTATCGATTTTACAGATAGGGTAATTGAATAATGGTTTCTGCTTTTCCTGCAACTTCTTCATAATACTCATAGCTTTCATAGGTAAATGTGCCTTTTTCTTTTTCTATTTCTTCTAAAAGCAAGCGATAAATTAGTTCACTATCGTTATCATCTTCTAAAAAGCTGGCTACGGCAGCATTAAAAGCTGGCCGTTTTCTGATTTTTAAAGGTGATGCAACAGAAAATTCTTTTTCAATTGGCAAACAAAATCCGACTTTTAAAGGGTCAGTGTGAATTTCACCTTTACTTTCGACTGCTAAATAATGAACGAAAGGTTCTCCTTTGACTGCCACACCCGCACTAAGAAGGGCTGTCGCCATTTCTTCATAGGCATCTGCCAATGCTGTACCAAAATCCTCCGCATCGATTTCTTGTTCTTTTTCTAACAACAACACTTCTGGTACAATCTGCGTTTTTATTTCCATTTGACTATCTCCTTTTATCCTCTTTTTTCTAATTATAGTGGAGAATGGATTTTTCACCTAGTAATTCGTCACCTGCAAAAGAAAAAAAACCAGACATCACAGTCTGGTTCCCTTTTTGTAAATGACACTTTCCATTTAACACAATTTATCTTTTTTCTTATTTTTCTGCCATTGCTTCATTTTGAAAAACCAATTGGTCATTTAAAAGACTGATAGTAACTTTGGTCTTTGGCAAAACTCGACCAGACACAATTTCTTTAGCCAGTGGCGTTTCCACCTCACGGGTAATAAAGCGTCGCAAAGGCCGCGCACCATATGCTGGTTCATATGCATTTTCAGCAATCCAAACTTTCGCAGCTTCATTAATTTCTAGGACGATTTCTTGATCTTCTAAGCGCTTGGACAATTGTGCAATTATTTTATCGACAATTCCTTTTACGTCTTCAAGGCTTAGTGGTGTAAATAAGATTGTATCGTCAATCCGATTTAAGAATTCTGGTTTGAAGTGGCCCCGTAATAAATTCATGACTTGCTCTTTCACATCTTCTTTAATCGTGCCTTCTTCTGTCACACCTTCTAATAAAAACTGTGAACCAATGTTACTTGTCATAATCATGACTGTATTTTTAAAGTCTACCACCCGTCCTTTTGAATCCGTCAAGCGACCATCGTCTAAAACTTGTAATAAAATATTAAAGACATCCGGATGTGCTTTTTCTATTTCATCTAGAAGAACAATGGTATAGGGATTGCGACGAACAGCTTCTGTTAATTGGCCACCCTCTTCATAGCCGACATAGCCTGGAGGTGCACCAACCAAACGTGAGACCGCATGCTTTTCCATGTATTCACTCATATCAATTCGCACCATATGGTCTTCTGAATCAAACAAGTTTTCAGCTAACGCTTTTGCTAATTCTGTTTTACCAACGCCGGTTGGTCCTAAAAACAAGAAAGAACCTAATGGACGATTGGGATCTTGTAAACCCGCACGAGAACGAATTACCGCATCACTTACCGCATTGACGGCCTCATCTTGACCAATGACCCGTTTATGCAGTGTTTCGTTTAGCTTCATTAGTTTTTCCCGTTCTCCTTCAACTAATTTCGTTACGGGAATTCCGGTCATACGACCGACAACAGCAGCAATTTCTTCTTCTGTAACCGATTCTTGTACTAAGCGCACATGATCGTCGGTCCCTTTTTCCTCTAGTGTTTCCAATTCCTTTTCTAATTGAGGAATGGTTCCATGACGGAGCACGGCTGCACGTTCTAAGTCATAATTATTTTCAGCATCTTCTAATTCGTGCTTAGCCTTATCGATTTCAGAACGTTTATTGGTAATCTGGTTCACTTCTTCTTTTTCAGTTTCCCATTGCATCTTCATGGCGTTTGCTTCTTCTCTAAGTTCAGCCAACTCTGCTTGCAAAATTTCTAAACGTTTTTTCGATGCGTCATCGCTTTCTTTTTTCAACGCTGCTTCTTCAATTTCAAGTTGCATTAAACGTCTGGTTACTTGGTCTAATTCTGTCGGCATAGAATTCATTTCCACCCGAATTGTCGCACTTGCTTCATCGACTAAGTCAATCGCTTTATCTGGTAAAAATCGATCGGTAATATAACGATCAGAAAGCGTCGCAGCAGCAACTAAAGCATTATCGTGAATATTAACGCTATGGTGAATTTCAAATCTTTCTTTTAGTCCCCGTAAAATCGAGATTGTATCTTCCACTGTTGGTTCTGCGACTAAAACTTTTTGGAACCGGCGTTCTAGCGCCTTATCTTTTTCCATATATTGCCGATATTCATCTAATGTTGTAGCACCAATCATATGCAATTCACCACGGGCAAGCATCGGCTTTAATAAGTTTCCGGCATCCATGCTGCCTTCGGTCTTGCCAGCCCCCACGATGTTGTGAATTTCATCAATAAAAAGAATAATGCGCCCATCTGCTTTTTTCACTTCTTTTAAAACCGCTTTTAGTCGCTCTTCAAATTCGCCACGGAATTTAGCGCCGGCAATTAATGAACCCATATCAAGAGAAAAAATCGTTTTATCCTTTAAATTTTCTGGAACATCTTTGCGCACAATCCGTTGGGCTAGTCCTTCTACGATAGCCGTTTTACCAACCCCAGGCTCCCCGATTAAAACAGGATTATTTTTTGTTTTTCGTGATAAAATCCGAATGACATCACGAATTTCTTCATCCCGTCCAATAATAGGATCCATCTTACCAGCTTTAACTTGTTGCACTAAATCGACACCGTATTTTTCCAATGCTTTATATTGTTCTTCTTGATTTTTTGAGGTCACTTTTTCTCCTCCACGCATTACTTCAATATTGTGGCGTAATTCTTTTTCCGTAATTCCTTGGTTCACCAAATATTTCGTCAAACGATAATTTTTTAATTTCATTAATGCTAAAATTACGATTTCAGTGGCTAAAAATTCGTCTCCGAAACTTTCCCGTAATTGGTCTGCTTTATTTAATAGATTAAATAAATTTTGGCTCATGCTTTGACCATAAGCTACATTTCCGCCAGCTACACTTGGGTATTCATCAATTGCCTGATCGACTTCTCTTTCAAAAGATGCAACATCTACACCAGCATCCGTATAAAAATTACGTCCAAAATGATTTGGTTGTAAGAAAATTTTCCATAAATGAGCAATGTCGATTTCTTGATGATGACGTGTTACCGCAACTTGCTGTGCTTCTGCGATAGCTTCTTGTAAAGTTGTCGTCATTTTTTCAATATTCATTTGCCATTCCTCCTAAAGTCTTAATTTACTGTGAGCTCAACTACTTTTATCATACTACTATCTCACCTTTTTGGCACGAATGTCGTAGTATTGTTCCTTTACTCACAATATAATAATACGCCTTTGGTCAGTAATGGTCAAACGAAATGCTCTCAAATTTAGCAAATTATTTATGAAATACTAACAAAATGACCGATCTTTCTAACTGGAATCATAGACCACTTGCAAGCCATTTTTATTTAAACTTGTGCCCGCTGGAACAATCATTTCAGCTAAATGAGGAATGGCCTTTTCCCCTATTTTTGCAATGAGAAGCAGTCGCTGAAATTGCCGTAATTTGTGCAGCATATAAAACCATTGAATATTTGAAAAAAGCGCTCGAAAATAATGTAAATGAGCAATCATAAAGTGGTTCCAATGCTTATTTTGATAAATCGCAATGACTTCTGCTTGATATAGTTCAAGACGTAAAGGCGCTATCTTAACAAACAATTTACTACAAACATCAATAAAACGTAAATACGTTAAAAAGCGTCTTTCATCTTTGGTTTCTTTTAGAAAAACTTTCAAACGTCTTGCCGTTGTCTCTGCTTTAAAATAACCTAATTGATTTGGACTCACGACTAAATACACCTCGATCACTTCCCCTCACTTTAACAACGAAAAAAATAAAGATAATGTCAAAAAAAATCGGAGGAAAATTCCTCCGATCTTTTTGCAGTATGCTATTTATCGTCTTTATCGTTTTTCTTTTTCCATAAGAATACTGCACCACCGGCTAATATAACGCCGAATAATGAGAAGGCTGCTTTGCCTTCGTTGGTTCTTGGTAACATCCGTCGCGCTGTTGTTGCAACGGTATCAACCAACTCGCCAAGTGTTTGTGGTAGTCGACCACGAGTTCTCGTTGGTTCTGCTGGTGTTGATGATTCAGTTGGTGGTTCTTCTTGCGTATTATAGACACGAGGCGTTTTTTCTTCCATCGCTTGCGCTGGAACTTCACCGTCTGGATTTTCCAACATTGGTTGTCCATCAATTAATACTGGCAAGTAATTGCCATCTTCATCGTACCAAGATTCTGGAACTTCAATTTTGATTCGTTTTTCTTTATTGCCGATTACAAACCCTTCAGCACTCTCCAATTCCTCAAAGTAGAAGGTTCCCGATGGTAAAAAGCGTGCACCCGTATTTACCAAACCATCTTTATCAGACTCAAAAATATTAACACGATCATCATAAAGCGGATCTTCTGATTCCACCCATTTGTTCTTCAAGTCATTAACATCACTCATGTCCAGATAAAGTTTCTTGCCATCCTCTTCACGATATATTGCAAATTTCGCGCCGGCAATTGGTCCTAAATCTTCACCATTTGCTTGTTGCCCAAATTTAAAGAAGTACGGATCACGGACATAGCCCACATTTTTAGGATAAAGATGAATTTGCGTTAGACTTTCGTCATTGACATAAATTGGTAGGCTGATTAAAAGTGGTCGACCTAATTTTTCCATATCCACGTTTAAATCTTTTTTCTCTGTCAGACCTGTTTCAAGAATCAAATAGGCTGCCTCTTCATCGCCACTTTTAACTGGTAATTTAGGAAATGTTGCAATTCCTTCTAACGTTCGGCCATCTGGCATTTCCGTTTTTTGTGAAACAATCGCTTGCGCGTTTACTTTAGTTAAATTTGACTCCTCCGCCATTTTAATTGCTTCTTTTCGGGCTAGAGTTGCGATATAGTCAACAAAATCTTTTTGGGAAGAAACTTTGACTCCATTTGGCAGTTGCCCTTTTTCTTTGACATCTTTATACCAAGGGGTTGCATCGTAGATATCAAACATCGCACCATTTAACGGTAGTGAATTTTCTAGTAACGTATTATCTTGCTCTGTTAATTGTTCACCCACAATTTGCAGACCATCATTTTGATACTCCCAATCTTCCAGCTCTTTATTATTTTTCCAACGAAGATCACGGAAAATTCGTTTGTGCAAATAAATTGTCACTTCTTCAGGATTATCGGCGGCCTCTGCGATGGTTTCGCCATTACTAGTAAAAGTAAGGACTAAAGGTAATAGCAGTAACAGTGCTAGTAAGCTTGTCATAATCTTTTTCATTTTAAGCGCCTCCTTTCTTATTACGATAAACATAAAAGGCGCCTAATCCTCCGACAATTGCCAGAACTACTATACATTACGTTTTGATTATTGGAAGTAGTTTCTCCTTGCCAAGAAAATGCCTTGGTGACTTTCACCTTAACTCTTATCGAGAAATCTTTTCCGTAATACCCAACTTGTCGCGATTGGGTATTAATCTTACTCGCTGCGTTTCCTTGAATTTTAAATGTCAAGCTTCCGTTATTATTATTAATACTAAAGCCATCAGTTAGAGTATTACCCTTCAAATCGTATAACGTTGCACTCTCGTATTCAACTCCTACAGGTAATTTATCTGTGATTTCATAACTAATTGGGCTAATTAATCCACCTGCTACCATGTTAATTGTATCTTGATTAATAAAGTAATAATGAGATTGACCAGTCTGCACATATCTATTTTCTTTTTTAGCTATTCCGGTAGCTAACCCGCTAGCGTTATCTGCATCATGTCCTGGTACACGCTTATGTTGTGGTAGTTCCCAATCTTTACCTTGCTCGTAATCAAAACGATCTAAATCATTAAAATAACGGTTGGAAAAGCCAGCATTGGAGGTGGGGTGAACGGTTTTAGTTGGAGCCTCGTGAGTAGTTGGCCGTACAGCAGAGCTGATAAATGAGTTCCACGCACGTCCATAAGTTGTACCCAACTTGAACTTATTACTTGTCCCGCTGAGTGGAAAACTTACCGCACTAATTTGGTAGTCTACCCCACCAACCTTATCGTCAAACTCGTACACAGATGAGCTATAGTAAGTTCCTGCATCATAAGTATGCCCAGCTGTTCCGGTTTTATGATAACTAAGTTTAGTATCCGCCGATAAAGTTCCCAATCCTGTTGTATCATCTTTACCATCATCAGTCAGTTTTCCAGCAAACTCGTGGCGATTAGCAACTGCTCCAGTCGGAGTAACACCAGCTTTAGTTCCATCCTTAATTGCAGACTGTTCATTCCCATATCCATTCAGTGAAGCAAAGGTTAATTGCGCATTGTTAACATCAGTGTTGTCACCAAAATCAATAGTTTGATTAGTCAAACTTTTAGTCGTAGGATCAGCTACATAAAACTGGAAGTTAAGTTCCATCTTTTTTGTAAAACCATAAACTACACCAGAATACAAATTGTTAGAAAATTCCATCCAAGGCATATTATCCCCATTAGCCGGCATACCTCCTGATGTCTTAGCCGTTCGGCCTATTACAATATTTGATACATTTACTCTTGCTCCAACTGGGATTAGTTGTGGCGTAGTTTTAGTTCCAACATTTACATAGCCAACAAAGTCGTAAACTAAATCAAAATTGGTACCAGTTAGTGTTGTTGGAGTTGCTTTATTACCATCAGCATTTTTAAAACGAATTCCAATTGACTTAGAAACGTTTGTCTTTTTCGGAAACAATGTATAAACTTTATTCTCTTTCAGTACATCTGCAGAAGTTGCAGGTGAATATGGTGAATTACTATCCTTATAGGTTTTTGTTTTAGTCTCAATAGTTACAGCTTTAGTTCCATCTTTCCCATGATTTATGTTCTCAATTGTAAAGTTATCACTAAATGCATCTTCGCCAATCATTAGCTCTGAACCTCGAGTAATAATAGTTCCTTTAGTATTTCGTAACATCGCGGGTTTCGCAGAAGGTATTACTGCGTTTTTTCCTTCAGCGTTATTACTACTTGTCTGGTTAGTACCTTGTTTTGAATTATCTAAGTTTCCTGAATTTTTACTATTTGGGACTGTTTTAGGTGCTACCATCTCAAAAGGCCCCGTGATTGCATCATCTAAAATATCTATTTTTTCATCAAATTGAATGTTCTTTTGTACCTCTTCTTGAGCCTCAGATAGTGCCGATTCTTCTGAATCATTTGGAATCATTTCATTGCGTCCATCCATTTGAACACTTAAAGACATTTTGGTATTTTTTGGCGCTTGAATTTTGATCGTCCCCGATTTTTCTGTTCCAAATTCATCTTCTTCGTACCATCCGGTTGGTTCATTTTGTTCTGTAACACCTTTGACAAACCGATTTTCCGGAGGGACGAATCCGTGTTGACTAGTATCTAATCCATCAACTTTAAACTTAAATTTTCCTTCTTCAAAATCAGAATTGCTTTTCATATCATAATGATAGTTAATCAGCCATTCTACTAGACCATTGGTTTCACTCGAGTCACTTACTTCATAATCCACTTTTAGAAAATCAGTTTTAACAACTTCACTTGCTTTGGGTTCATTCGCAGATGTTCGCCAAATGGAAGAAATCGAAAACAGACCTTCTAAAAGGGGCAGCAACATCGCAACAACAACTACAACTATTAGAATTTTTTTCCGTTTCGTCATATTCGCCCCTCCTCATTATCCTCATCATATTCTTACAACTTTATTGTACCAACCTTAATTTTTTTCTTCAAAAAGTTGTAAAATCCTGCACTAACAAGATAATTGAGAAAGTGCTGTTATTTATTCCGGCAAACGCCTTGGTATAATCATATTCTTATCATTTTCTTATTTATATAATATATAAAACTCATCTTTATCGTTAAAAACATAAAAAAATCTTGTTAAAGTTGACTGAAAAATACGTTCGTTATCCACTGATATTATCGCTTTTATTGTATTTTTTACTTTAATAATGGAATGAAAAAAGTCTAACGCAGCTTACAATTAAGGAAGATTATTATTATCATGATATTCTAATTTTAAATTTAGAAACAAAAAAACAAACCAGAAATGAGCTTCTAGTTTGTCTTTTCACTACTTTGATTTAATTCTTTCAATTCGCCTTTAATTGCTTTGCGTTTATCCCATAAAACATAAACAAAACCCAAGGCAAAAGGCCAAATATAGGTAGCAAAGCGATACAGCAACATAGAAGATACGGCATCGACTGTACCAACCAGGGGTTTAAACAACAATAAATACACAAACTCAAAAGAACCAATTCCCGCAGGTGTTGGAATCACCCCAGCCAAAATAACGGTAAAACTAATCAGGGAAAAGGTCAGTAAAAAGTCTAGCGACGGATGATTCTCCACCAACAGAAAATAAGGTAGCACATACCAGATTGCCATTTTCAATAAGTTTAGCAAAAAGATTTTAAAAATTCGCGGACGTTCTTGTAAGATACCATTCACTGCCAAACGCAACGAATATATTTGCAAATTCGCCTGATCCACCATTTCCCGCAATTTTTGTGATTTGAATAATTTATTGGTTATCTTGACAAAAAGAACTTGCAATTTCAAGCTCAAGGAAAGAAGCAAGAGAGCTGCAATAATCAAAAAAGTCACAACCATACCTGCTAAAATTAACGGGATCATATTTGGTGCTTTATCATAAAACAAAGAAAATTGAATAAGTAAGCCAATGAGGGCATAGACCAGTAATGCCAGTTTATACATCACCATGTGAAGAGCAGTCACGCCTACCCCATCAGAAACTCTCAATCCTTTACGCCGATAATAATTCACCTCTGAAATGAGAGTCCCTGCCCCAAAGGTAACCACACGATAAAAAGTATAATAACAAACAGCAAAAAAACCATCGCGCCGGGTAAAATCAGAAGTAAAGGGTTCGGCTAAGGTTTTAATATTGATACCTTCGGCAATCAAGTAGAGTGTTCCACAGGCAAAAACGGTGATTAAAGCATAAACAGTCGTACTTTTTAACTCTTCCAAAATTTCACCAAAGGAATTTTGCAACAAATAAAACATTACCCCTAAAATTACAACCAGTAGTACAATATTCAAGAGTAATTTCGTTTTTGAATTAATTTTCATAAAACCTCCTTTAAACTACTAGTGATAATAAACAATAAGCAATAAACACACGGCAATTCCGATTAAAAAGCAAAGATAAAATTTCTTCTTACGGGTTTTATGGTGAAAGATTTTCTGAGCAAGTAGCCCACCTAAGCCACCACCGACCATGCCCATAAATAAGAGGTTTTTTTCAGAAATTCGCTGACCGCCTTTTACTGCTTGCCGCTTGTCGTAATACATTAAAAAGAAAACATATACGTTCACTAAGATTAGATAAAACCATAACGGGTTTTCGTTAAACAAAAACAAAACTCCTTTATTTACAAATTATTTTAAAAAAAGAAAAGCGAGATTACTTACGCCAAGCGTAGGCCTCTCGCTTCATTATAACAAGTATACTAGAAAGTTTTGAATAAATTATGCATTTTCAGCATTTAATTCAGCGATTTTCACAATAACATCTGTCGCTTTTTCCATTGCTTGAAGGGATACAAATTCAAAACGACCATGCATATTTTCCCCACCGGCAAAGATATTTGGCGTTGGTGTGCCTAATTGTGAAATTTTAGAGCCATCGGTCCCACCACGCACAGGTTCGATAATCGGTTTAATTTCTAAAGCCAACATCGCTTCTTTGGCAATTTCTACAATGCTCATGTCTTTTTCAATTATTTCTTTCATATTGTAATATTGATCGTACATATTCACATCAATGCGCTTTTCATCAAATTGCCCATTCATTTTGTCTGCAATTTCTGTAATCAATGCTTTTCTGGCTTCGAATTTTTCATGATCGTGGTCACGGATAATGTAGCTCATTTTTGCTTCTTCTTCATTGCCGTTAATGGCCATCAAGTGGAAGAAGCCTTCGTAGCCTGCCGTTTTTTCTGGAATTTCAGTTTGTGGTAGCTGATTATTGAATGCAATGGCTAAACGTAATGCATTAATCATTGTATCTTTAGCAGTCCCTGGATGAACATTTTTACCATGAATTGTAATTTCTGCGGCGGCGGCATTAAATGTTTCATATTGCAATTCACCGACAGGCCCACCGTCCATCGTATAAGCAAAATCAGCCCCAAATTGGGCAACGTCAAATTTATCAGCGCCAACGCCAATTTCTTCATCTGGACCAAAGCCGACTTTGATTGTACCGTGTTTAATTTCAGGGTTTTTAATTAAAATTTCTAAAGCCGTCATAATTTCAGCAATCCCGGCTTTATCATCTGCACCCAATAGCGTTGTCCCGTCGGTTGTAATGAGCGTTTGGCCAGCATAATTTTTTAAATTTGGAAAATCATTCGTATTTAAGGTATATTTCCCTGCTGGATCTAAATTGATTGTCGATTGTCCATCATAATTTTCAATAATTTGCGGGTTTACATTTTCAGCGTTAAAGTCCGCAGTATCCATGTGAGCAATAAAACCAATTGTTTTGACTGGTTTATCGCTGTTACTTGGCAACGTCGCGATGACATAGCCATTATTTTCATTATAAAGTACATCTTGTAAGCCTAATTCTTCTAATTCTTTTTTTAGTTCATGGGCAAAAGCCACTTGCGTTTGTGTAGAGGGTGTTGTTTTACTCGTAGCATCAGAACGTGTTTGTGTTTTAACATAGCGTAAAAAGCGGGGTAATAAATTTTCGTACATCATAGTTCCTCCCAAGTGTTTAAAAAACACAGTTTAATTTTTAAAGGTATTGAAATGGATTCGTATTGGTTGTTGAAGGAATAAATTCTACTTCCCAATTTTCTTCTTTTTTCCATTGATTCATTTTTTCAATAAAGCGGGGAATGCAGACACGCTCTATGTTATGCCCTGGATCAATTACCGTCAATCCATTTGCTTGCATATCGTGAGCGGTATGGTAATACACGTCTCCTGTAATATAAACATCGGCGCCCTTTTTTATTGCGTCCGGATAAAAATTACCGCCAGAGCCACCACAGATGGCAATTTTTTGTATCATTTTTTTGGGCTGAAAAACAGGTTCAACTAACCGCAAACCATCTAATTCAAAAACTTCTTTCACTTTTTGGGTGAAGTCTTCAAGTGCCATGGGTTGTGCTAGCTTGCCAACGCGACCGATCCCGTATTTTATTGGCTCATTATCTAAGCTAATTAGATCAAAAGCCGGTTCTTCATAAGGGTGTGTTTCATACATTGCTTTTAAAACTTGTGCCTCAATTGTTTCTGGTAACAAAACTTCTATTTTTGCTTCTTGCACACTTTCTTTTTCACCAATATTACCAATGGCAGGTTTAGCACCCGCAGTTGGAATAAAGCGTCCCATACCTACTGATTGAAAACTGGTAAACTGATAATTGCCCTGTTCACCTGCACCAGCTTCACCTAAAGCTTGCCGCATTTTTGCAGCGGCTTCAATTGGAACGTAAACAATTAATTTTTTAAACTTTACTTGATGGGTTTCTGTCATAAAGTCAGCAACTTCTATTTGCAACATTTCACAAAACCAGTCATTTAGTCCATCGGGGATAATGTCCATATTCGTATGGGCTGCATAAACTGCAATATCGTGTTTCACTAGCTCCAGATACATTTTAGTCTGAGGATTTGTTGCAGTTAAACGCTCAATCGGTCGAAAAATCGGCGGATGTTTCGCGATGATTAAATCAATATCTTTTTCAATTGCTTCTTGTACGACTTCTGGTCGCACATCTAATGTCATCATCACTTTCTTAATTGGCTTATCAAGGGTTCCAATATGTAGACCTACTGGATCGCCTTTTTCTGCTAGCCATAAGGGACAATACGCTTCAAAACGTTTAATAAAGTCTTTTGCTAACATGTCAACGCCTCCTTGATCCATGCCAATTCTTGTTTAATTTCGTTAACTTTTTTTTCTGGTACTACTTTCGCTTTTTGCAGTTGCCCTAACACTTTTTCTAAAGCTTGTTGTTCTTGTTGCCATTTTTTTAAAAAGACACTATTTTTTTCAGCTAATAAATGCGGTCCAAAGAAAATTTCAATTGGGGATAGTTCTTTTTTAACAGCTGTCTTTTTGGCAACAATAACTTCATAAATCTTATCATTTTCAGCTAAAATACTTTCTGTTAAAATCTCATAGCCTTCTTTTTGTAGCCAACGCCGCACGTTTTGTTCCCCCACATTTGGTTGTAAAACAAGCCGTTCTTTTCCGCTTAATTGCCCATTTGTTTTCCCATCTTCTAAAATACTGGCAATTAAAGTCCCCCCCATACCCGCAATGGTAATGGTGTCAATTTCATCAGCAGCTTCAATAGCTGCTAAACCATCGGCTAAACGTACAACAATTTGATTGTTTAGACCACTTTTGGCGACTTGTTTTTGTGCCGAATGAAAAGGACCTTTTACTACCTCTCCACACACGGCATAAGAAATTTTCCCTGCTAGCATTAATGCAACTGGCAGATAAGCATGATCTGAGCCAATATCAGCTAAGCGTGCGCCTTTAGGGACTGCATTGCCCACGACTGTCAGGCGTTGTGACAGTTCTTGTTCGTTCATGTTGTGTTCTCCTTTAAAAAAATTTGCGCATCATTGATTTTTATTTCGAAAAAATTGACACAAAATTTCTGCAAAAGAAAATTCGTGTCAATTCATTTTATTCATTACGGCGATTAGGTCCTGACATGATAATCTCTTTTGCTAAATAACGAATACGTTCCATAATCCGTTTGGCTTTTAATGGTTCATCTGCGGTCTTGGTTAGGCGCAAATGATTCTCCAAACCATCCATTGTGAAATTAGAAGTGAAGAAAGTCGGCAATTGTTCTTGCATGCGATATTGCAAGATAACACCGAAAATTTCGTCTCTCGTCCAAGCTGTTAACGCATCTGCCCCGACATCGTCCAAAATTAAAATTTTAGGCTTTTTCACATTTTCTAGTTTTTCTGCGACCGTATTATCGGCTACAGAACTTTTCATCATCGAAGTAAAGGTTGGCATATGCACCATCATTGAAGTATAGCCGCGTTTTGCCAACTCATTTGCCATCGCACCTAATAAATATGTCTTGCCCACACCAAAATCGCCAGCTAAATACAGTCCTTTATGGAAAACCTGCGCATTTTCTGTATAGTTTTTAACAAACTTCATCGTTTCAAACAGAGCTTCCTCGCGGGCATCTGTTTTGTCGAAATTTTTCATATTCGCGTTACGAATATCTTTTGGGATATCAATCGTACTGACCCGATTTTTAATCTCCTCTTGTTTACGGCGCTCCAATAAGTCTTCAGTGGGGACATAGGCGACGTCAATATAATGAAAGTTCAAAACCAAGCGCGGCTCATAACCTGGGGCCATCATGGTGGGATCATTTAATGTGAATTTGCGTTTTTCTTGGACAAACTCATACAATTTTGGATAGCTTTTTTTCACATCTGCTTGTGTTAACTTATCTTTATTTTCAGCCAAAAACTTTTTAACAGTTGGATCAGCCAAAACTTCTTGCATCATTTCATCATACTTTTGCTGAAAATTCCGCCGTTCAAATAGTTCGTTGACACCTTTGCCGACATCTTCCATTATTTTTCACCTTCTTCATCATTGAAATATTCCCGCATCATCTTGTCAATTTCAGCTTTACGACTTGGATCACTCGTCGACTGTTTTTTTGACCAATCGGGGACGTCTTCTTTTTTGACAATATTTTGTACTCTCCCACCATTTTTTTGCCGTTGTTCTTTGGCAACTTGCTTTTCATTTACCGTCGTTTGCACATACTTAATGGCCGCTTCTGGTGTATTAATTTTATTTTGCGACCAATCATTAGCAATTTGATTGGTTAAAGCTTGCGGCAATTGGGCTTTATTTTGTGTTACTAACAAGTAATTCAATAAAATATTAATAACTGACGTTGGCAATGGTGACTTTTGTACCAAATCGGTTAAAAGCCACTCTTCATTTTTGGTCACATAGCCACCTTTAGCAGCTTTTAATTTCACCAAGTATTCCATCGGTGCTAAGGCCTCGCTGTCTAAAATCCGATACCAATCAGCTTCAGTAAAGCCTTGAGCCAATAGCGTATTTTTGCGGCGAAGTTGTGTGTCGCTGTTGTAATTTAAGACAACTGCTTTTTTTTCCGGTAAAAGATCTTGACTTTGTTTATAAACGACGTTTTTTAATTTTCGTACATCAATTGTGCCGTCGGTTAAAGATACAGCTTCAGCCATTAAATTTGTCAATTGCAGTTCATCGTAACCAAACATCTCATGATATAGCGTAAGACTATCTTTTAAGGTGTCGGTTATTTGGGTTGGATTAATAAATTTTTTGGTAGCTAAATCTCGTAATAAAGTCCAGTTCAACTGATTTTCAGCTAGCGGTAACTGCGCCACATCCTGCGGTGCCTCTTTTACGGCCGCTTCAATAACTGGTTGATTGGCTTGGTATTCATTTTGAGAAAAACTATATACCGAACCAAACTTTGTCGTTACATCTTGATAACCAGCCGTATTGACACTTTCCGGCTTAAAGCGTCGATTTAATTGTCGAAACTTATTTTGTCCTACTTTTACTACAAGTAAAAAAGACATTAATTCATCTGCCAAAAAGTCTTGAGGAGCTAACGGCTCCATTAAGACATATAAAAAACGAACTTCGGGTTGTTCCCTGTAGTAAGTTTTTAACAATCCGATACCTTCTAGGCGTTTTTTGGCTGCCTTCAGTGCTGATAATCCCATATCTAAGGCATTAAGCAACTCCAAATGGGTATAATTTTCTTGTGTATCTTCAAAATCTTGTAATAAGCAAAAATATAAAGCTAGCGCATCGGCCCCAATAATCGGCTGATACAAATTAACTAAAGACTTCTCTGCGTCACGAGTTAAAGGCAAACTTTTTTTCACTTCATAAATTGCTTTTGGTTGTAAGTTGGCTTCATAGGCATATTCCAAAAAATGCAGCCTCCAATTTTATTCTGTTGTGTCCTTGCCATTTGCTTTGGCGACAATATCTTGTAATTCTTTTAAGAAAACCGACATATCTTTGAACTGACGATAAACACTGGCAAAGCGAATATAGGCGATTTCATCCACATCCACTAAATCCTCCATCACATATTCACCAATTAAAGTCGTCGATACTTCATTTTCACCTAAAGAGCGGACACGATTTTCCACATGATCCACGATTTGCTCCATTTGCTCCATTGCAACAGGCCGTTTTTCTGCCGAACGGATTAACCCACGTAAAATTTTTTCACGGTTGAATTCTTCTCGTTCACCATTTTTCTTAATAACCAATAAAGGTGCTGCTTCTATTTTTTCAAAGGTCGTAAAACGAAAGCCGCAGTTTTCACATTCTCTTCTTCTTCGAATCGTACGCCCATCATCGGTTTGACGACTATCAACAACTCGGGAACTATTATGGTGACATTTTGGACAACGCATCTTCTCACCTCATTTAATTTCTAGGAATTTTGCTTATATTATAACAGAAAAAAATTGTGTTGTATTGTCTTGTACCTAAGAAAAGACTGTGTTTGTCTGCTTTTGAATGAATAATTTAAAAAACTATCACATTTCAGTGCCAAATTAGCGCCTGATAATTTATTAAAAAAAACGTTGGTGCATAAAATGTGTCATAAAAAAAGCTTTATAGGCTTATCTTTGTAACGTGATTTATTTTTTGTGGCAATCTTACTTTTGCTTGCAAAAAAGCTTCAGGATTATTTATCCCAAAGCTTTCAGACTTATTCATTATAAAAACTCATGATTCATTTTTGAAATGAACAGCTAACCAATTTAATACTTGCTGAACTGTTTTTGCTTTACTGCCGGTATTATCAAAAACGGTATCGGCTAATTTCTTTTTTTCGATTAGCGGCATTTGGCTTTTTATCTTAACTTCTGCTGTTTTTTCATCAATCAAATCACGGGCCATCAATCTTTTTTTTTGCTCTAAAAAGTCCACATAAACTACGGCAACTTCATCCATGTAATGATCATAATGACCTTCATACATCAAAGGGATATCTGCCACGACTAATGGACTTGTCTTTTTACCAGCTGCAATCTCAGCTTTAATTTGCTGCCGCAAATAAGGATTCATTAATTTATCAAGTTGTTGTCGTTTCTTGTCATCTTGAAAGATGAGCGCCCCTAATTTTTTGCGATTTAGTTTTCCGTCAGCTTGTATCATCTCTAAACCAAAAGTAGCTGCGATTTCTGCCAGTGCAGGTTGCCCAGGGGCAACAATATTTCTAGCTACGACATCCCCGTCGACCACGGGAAAGCCCTTTTCTTTAAAGACATTCACAACTGTACTTTTGCCACTGGCAATGCCACCAGTAATGCCTAAAACAAAACTCATCTTCATCACCTCAAGATTAGTTTTTGACAGTGGGGACATAGATGCGTTCCTCT
The DNA here is from genome assembly GCF_029983095.1 of Enterococcus montenegrensis. Lineage (NCBI taxonomy): Bacteria > Bacillati > Bacillota > Bacilli > Lactobacillales > Enterococcaceae > Enterococcus > Enterococcus montenegrensis. Next base: position 1,215,418 of record NZ_CP120467.1, on the reverse strand, counting down.
TTGCGCCACTTTAATTTTTTCAATCGGAGTTTGGCACCGTGGACACGGCTGGCCCCCTTTACCATAAACGTTTAAAGACAATTGGAAGCTTCCCGCTTTTCCTAATGCGTTTAAATATGTGCGTACAGTCGTTCCACCAGCTGCCACTGCTCTGTTTAAAACATCAATAATACAAAGGCGCAGACGTTTAATCTGGGCATCATTTAAGCTATCACAAGGCTGCATGGGATGAATTTTTGCTAACCACAGCGCCTCATCAACATAAATATTGCCTAAGCCTGTCACCATTTTTTGATCCAATAAAGCCGGTTTAATCTCCCGTTTAGTTTTTTTCAAATCTGATTTAAACTGGGCTAGCTTAAACGTTTCCGGGGTTGGTTCAGGACCTAACTGGGCAATCCCTTTAAAATTTTGGGCCTCACCTTTTAAAACAAGTGCCATTCGACCAAATTTACGCACATCCCGATATTGCAATTGACTACCATCGGTAAAGTGAAAAATAACATGGGTATGTTTTGTCACGAGTGCTTTTGTGTCTGATGAAAAGAACTCGTATTTCCCCTCCATTCGCAAGTGGGAGATCAACTCATAATCGGAAAGTTCAAAAATTAAATATTTTCCTCTACGCCCAATCGTTTCAATTTTTTGTCCGACTAATTCGCTTTTAAAAATCTCAACTTCTGGCGCTGCGATAATTTTGGGCCAAAAAACAGTTACAGTTGCAATTTCTTTATTTAAAACAAGTTGTAACAACCCTTTTCTGACTGTTTCAACTTCTGGTAATTCTGGCATTTTTTCACCTTCTTATTTGGCATCATACCACGTCTTGCCCCAACTACTATCTGTGACAAGGGGTACGTGTAATGCCACGGCATTTTCCATGACATCTTTGACTAGTTTATCCAATTTTTCTAGTTCATTTTCTGGCACTTCAAAAACCAACTCATCATGGACTTGCAGTAACATAACAGCTGATAAACTTTCTTCTTGCAACCGTTTTGCCAGGTCAATCATGGCGATTTTCAAAATATCAGCGGCACTTCCTTGAATAGGAGTGTTAATTGCGGTGCGTTCTGCAAAAGAGCGCACATTAAAATTCCGAGCATTAATATCTGGAAGATAGCGGCGACGATGATACAGGGTTTCAACATACCCTTTATCTTTTGCATCCCGAACGATACTTTCCATATATTTTTTAACCCCAGGATACTTTTCAAAATAAGTATCAATGTATTGTTGTGCTGCTTTTCTGGAAATTCCTAGATTTTGTGATAAACCATAATCAGATATACCATAAACAATTCCAAAATTCACCGCTTTTGCTTGACGACGCATATTTGGCGTCACATCTTCAGCCTTTTCAATCCCAAAAACCCGCATTGCTGTGCTGGCGTGAATATCTTGACCTTCTAAGAAGGCTTCTTTTAAATGCTCATCATCTGAAATATGTGCCAATACCCGTAGTTCAATTTGCGAATAGTCAGAGGAATAAATCACCCAGTCTTTAGCTCGGGGAATAAAGGCTTGTCGAATTTTACGCCCTTCTTCTAAGCGAATAGGAATATTTTGTAAATTAGGATCAACCGAACTTAAGCGGCCCGTTTGAGTCAAGGTTTGAACATAACGCGTATGGATTTTTTGGTCCGGTTGAATGACTTTTAATAAGCCTTCAACATAGGTCGACTGAATTTTAGCAATCTGACGATACGTTAAAATATCCGCCACAATCGGCGCTTGGTCTTGTAATTGCTCTAAAACATCGACAGCTGTTGAATAGCCTGTTTTTGTCTTTTTGATCACCGGAAGCCCCATTTTTTCAAAAAGAATAACACCTAATTGTTTTGGCGAATTTAAGTTAAACTCTTCTTTGGCTTCTGCGTAAATTTTTTCTTCAATTTCATGAAGGCGTGTGGCAAACTCGCCTTTCATATCCAAAAGGCGTTTGCTATCGACTGTGATGCCAGCGATTTCCATTTCAGCTAAAATTTGTGATAAAGGCAACTCCATCTGATAAAATAAATCACTTTGATTTTTTTCTTTTAAATCTTCATCTAGTTTTTCACTTAAAAACAAAATTGCTTTTACTTTACGGGCCAAGTGGGCATAAAAATCTTCCATATTTTCAGGCAGCCCTTTTTTAGCACCCTTGCCATAAACAGCTTCATCTGTTTGAATGTCAGTAAAACCATAATGTTCGGCTACACCTGCGATATCGTTGTTACTATCGTTTGTATCTAACAAATACGCAGCCAGTAAAACATCAAACGTAATACCTTGTGGTCGTTTGGCATAACGGTTTAAAGCAATATAGGTACGTTTGGCATCATAGGTCTTTTTATTGTTTTTTTCCTCAAGCCAATTTAGAAAATCGTGATTTTCAAACACAGCTAAATTATCAGTCACATAAATTTTCTGCCCATTTCCCCAAGCAACCCCCACAATATCAGCCAAATGATAATTATCAGATAACATCTCGGGATATAGGGCCATGTCTGCTTGAAACATTTCAGCGGTAAATTCATCCACCACCTCAAACATAATTTCTGCCAAATCAGCTGGGTCTTCTACGATATTTAACTTACTTAAAAATTGTTTGAAGTCCATTTCTTTATAAAATGGCACCAATTTATCCAAATCTTTGCCTGCATATGTTAATTCTTCAATTTTAATCGTCACTGGCGCTGCGGTATCAATTGTAGCTAATTTTTTTGATAAAAAGGCTTGTTCTTGGTCATGAATCAGATTTTCTTTCATTTTACTTTTTTTTATTTTATCGATATTTTCATAAATTCCTTCAACTGAGCCATACTCTTTTAATAGCTTGATGGCGGTTTTCTCCCCCACTTTGGTTACACCGGGGATATTATCTGAGGTATCGCCAGCTAAACCTTTCATATCAATAATTTGCTTAGGGGTTAAACCATCATATTTTTCAGCAATATGCGCAGGTGTGTAGGCTTCAATTTCACTGACCCCTTTTACTGTAATATCAACCGTCACATCATCACTGGCTAATTGTGTTAAATCGCGATCACCAGATAACACCACGACTTCAAATTCATTTTTGTCCACTTGTGTCGCCAAAGTGCCGATAATATCATCAGCTTCATAATTTTCTAACTCGTAATACTTGACCCCTAAAGCTGTAATTAATTCACGAATATAAGGAAGTTGTTCACGAAATTCACCTGGAGTTTTTGCTCGTCCGGCTTTGTAGTCTTGATACATTTCAGTTCGAAATGTCGTTTTACCTGCATCAAAGGCCACCAAAACATGCGTTGGTTTTTCTTTGGCCATTACATTATCAAACATTGTATTAAAAGCGTAAATCGCATTAGTATGCAAGCCATTCTTATTTTTAAAACGCTCCAGCGAATTATGCAACGCAAAAAAAGCTCGGTAAGCCACGCTATTGCCATCCACTAATAAAAGTTTTTTCTTCGTCATGGAAATTCTCCTTATCTCGTTGGTTTTCTAGCAACATTTTATTGCAATCCCACAAAAGTTCCTCTTTATTCTAACAAAGTTCCAGTAAACTAGCGATGATTATTGACTAGTAATTTAAAAATCAAAGCACCTAAAAAGCGATAATTTTGAAATAGGAAAGTCTGATGAAATCTCTTTAATCTTTGAACACTAAAAGCAAACTTTCTCGTAAGACTTAAAATTTCTTTTAAAAAAAAGAACTTGCAGCAAAATGCCGCAAATTCTTTTTTCGTTTATAAAACTAGTCGCGACCAAAAATACGTAAGAAGGCTAGCAGCAAGTTAATAAAGTCTAAGTAAAGTTGTAAGGCTACAAAAACTGCAATACCAGTATTTTCTGTTCCACGACTTTGTTTGTAATAAGCTTTAATCATTTGGTGATCATAAGCTGTCAAACCGGCAAAGACAAACACGGTCACAATTGAAAGCAAATACTCCATTGGACCACTGTGTAAAATAAAACCATTTAACAACATCGTCACAATAATCCCAATTAAAGCTATAAAACCAATTCTACCTACCATAGATAAATCTTTTTTCGTAAAGACACCAAAGAGTGCTGTCGCTGCAAAGGTTGCTGTCGCTGCACCAAAAGCAACGTAAATAGTATTAATATCGTAATGTAGTAGCGTTGCAGTCAACGTTAACCCATTTAATAAGGAATAGATCAGAAATCCGGCAATGGTCATAGCAGGATTTTTCTTGGCTTTAGCTGCTAAAACAAAGACTAAAATCAATTGGACAATCCATAGCCCTAAAAATCCTAACGGAAAGCCATTAACAAAACGGATGGTTTGTGGTAGAAATGTTGTCGCGCAAAAATAAGAAACAACACCACTAATCCCTAGTCCAACCGCAAAAAAGGCATAAACTTTAGCATAAAAACGATTTAATGTATCTTTTTCCACAACGGGTGTTTGATAGTTATTCATGAATATCCCCTACGCTTTCTGTTTCAATTATTGGAGGTTGCACCATCACGACAGCGTCTAAAACACGGTCTTCTTCTGCATTGGTTGCTTCCACAGAAATCGTCACCACATCTTTCATTTTATCCACTTTAATCACTTCAAAAGCAAAAGTTAGTGTTTCATAATGATAGACTGGTTCGATAAAATTCACCGAAAAATTCACCACATGCGATCCTGGTCCAGGCAAGTGCTTTGAAATGGCACTGGTAATAATCCCCATTAACATGACAGACGGAACAATTGGACGTTGATATGCGGTTTGTTGGGCATAATCATGTTGAATATATAAAGGATTGGCATCATTAGTCAGTCCTAGATATAACAACAGCTGATTATCTTCAATCGACTCTGTTAAGGATAACGAATCGCCTTCCTCAATTTCTTCGATGGTCTTACCTATTTTTTTTACACGATTGATCTGCAAACTTGATTCCTCCATGTTTTAATATCGTTTGAATAGATTTTATCATTATTGTATCAGAACCCTTTAAAAGTGCAAGTTTTGAAATTTTCTAGCAGGAAAGCTTAGTAAAATTTTTGTGTTTTTAAAAGTAAAAATTACAAAAAAACTGGTACAACTAAGTACCAGTTTTAACATTTTTAATGGGTAATTTTTTTATTATGAACGGTTACGAGTAGTATTGCTTAGTAATTTTTCGTAAGCAGCTTCAAATTTTTGAACATCGCCAGCGCCCATGAAAATCATAACTGCATTTTCAAAATCAAGTAATGGTGACACATTGTCTTCTTTGATGACTTGCCCACCTTTTTTAATTTTAGCGCCTAAATCTTCAATTTTCACATCACCTTTAGCTTCTCTTGCTGAACCAAAAATATCACACAAGAATACTTTATCGGCTAAATCGAGTGCTTCAGCAAAATCATCCATCAAAGCAATCGTCCGGGTAAAAGTATGAGGTTGGAAGACTGCAATAATTTCTTTATCTGGATATTTTTGTCTCGCAGCATCAATTGTCGCTTTAATTTCAGCTGGATGATGAGCATAATCATCGACGATTGTCATATCTGCAACTTTTTTCTCGCTAAAACGACGCTTAACTCCTGCAAAAGTCCGCATTTCTTCTGCGACTTCTGCCATGTCGATGCCTTCTAAATAAGCAATTCCAATCACACCTAATGCGTTTAAAATGTTATGTTTACCAAAAGCAGGTAGGGTGAAATGACCAATTTCTTTGTCTTTAACAAAAACATCAAATTCAGAACCTTTAGTTGTCCGTTTGATATTTTTTGCTTGAATATCATCATTATCATTTAAACCATAATAATAAATTGGTGCCTCTGATTCCAATTTACGCAAATAAACATCATCACCATAGGCAAAGATACCTTTTTTTACTTGATGAGCCATCGATTGAAAAGCAGTAAAGACATCTTCAATGCTCTTATAATAATCAGGATGATCAAAATCGATATTGGTCATAATCGCATAATCCGGTGCATAGGCTAAAAAGTGACGACGATACTCACAAGCTTCAAAAGCAAAGAAGTCCGCATCTGGTACACCATGTCCAGTACCGTCACCAATCAAATAACTCGTTGGTGAAACACCGCTAAAAACATGCGCCAATAAACCAGTCGTACTTGTTTTACCATGAGAACCAGTAACCGCAATGCTCGTGTAGTCATTAATAAAGCGTCCAATAAAATCGTGATAACGAATTACTTCGCAACCTAATTCTTTCGCGCGAACAATTTCTTCATGAGTATCCGGAAACGCGTTACCTGCAATAACAATCATGTCTGCTTTAATATTATCGGCACTAAAAGGTAAAATCGTAATTCCAGCTTTTTCTAAATCCCGTTGTGTAAAGAAATATTTGTCCACATCGGATCCTTGTACGCGGTAGCCTTTTTCATGTAACACCAATGCTAGTGAACTCATGCCAGAACCTTTAATTCCGACAAAATGATAAAGCTTATCTTTGTCATTCATCTTAATTTAGCCTCTTTTCTTCCATATCAATCATGTAAAAACTCTTTTTTGTTTTTATTTTCCTTTTTAATCCAATTCGTCTTTTTCTCAAATTAAAACACAGCTTTAATCTACCAAAAAACGAGCTAATAATTTGCACGAGGTTCATTATCTAACAAAAACGTTAAAAATTCAATGAGTTTTATCCGAAAAGCTCCTATTAGTTACTTTTAGTAAGTATTTCACCAAGATTTAGCTAACAATTTTTAAAAATTGCAGTTTTTCACCACATTTGCCACAGACATAACGCGTGGGATTAATTTTTCTTTGGCGGGTAATAATTTGACCACAACCAAGACAACGGTACATAACTTGGCGTTTAACCTTGTTTTTTACTTGTGGTAGTCTGGGGGCATAACGACTCCCCCCGACTTTAGCTAATAGGACTTTAAAATCACGGTCTTGATGGCGGTAACCTTTTTTTAATAGGTGCAAGTGATAATGGCACAATTCATGCTTAATGATCCCAGCTTGTTCTGCTTGAGAAATCCCCGCAAACAAGGTGGGATTAAAATCTAAGTGATGATCTGTTAAATGATAACGCCCACCAGTAGTTTTCAGCCGCTTATTAAAAATCGCCCGATGCTTGAAAGGACGCTTAAAAAATTGCAGCGAAATTTCTTCTACTAATTGTTGCAGTTGTACTTCTGTCATTTTACTCTCCAGTAGGGTCTAACATGGTTAAACTAATGCGCCCTTTTTGTTCATCAACTTGTTCCACCCAAACCGTGACAACATCTCCAACAGCCACCACATCTTTTGGCTGTTTTACAAAGCGGCGACTTAGTTTTGAAATATGAACTAAACCATCTTGTTTTACCCCAATATCAACAAAAGCACCAAAATCAATTACATTGCGGACAGTTCCTTTTAATTCCATCCCGGGTTTTAAATCACTCATGGTTAAAACATCTTTTCTTAAAAGCGGAGCTGGCATTTCATCCCGCATGTCTCGACCAGGTTGTAAAAGCGCCTTTAAAATATCCTCCACAGTTGCCGTTCCAGAATCTAAATCAGCAGCAACTTGTTCTGGGTTTAGGCTTTCTAAACGAACTTTAGCTTCTTTTGTCCCAAGTTGGTCTAACTTAAGGTCAGCCCGTGTCAAGATTTCTTTGGCCACGCCATAACTTTCTGGGTGAATACCAGTATTGTCGAAAATATCGCTACCACCTGGAATTCGTAAAAAGCCGATTGCTTGTTCGTAAGCTTTTGGCCCTAAACGCGGCACTTTTTTCAATTGATTGCGTTTAGTGAAGGCCCCATTTTCTTCCCGATAATTAAATATGTTTTGTGCTGTCGTTTTGTTCAGCCCAGCAATATGTTGTAAAAGTTGTGGACTGGCAGTATTAACATCTACCCCTACTTGGTTTGTCACAGTTTCAACGACAAAATCCAACTGTTCAGCCAAGCGCTTTTGGGAAACATCGTGTTGATATTGTCCAACGCCCACCGCTTTAGGATCAATTTTTACTAATTCAGCTAAAGGATCTTGTAAGCGCCGACCAATACTAATCGCACTTCTTTCTTCTACTTGTAAATTAGGAAACTCACCTCTGGCAATGTCACTGGCTGAATACACAGAAGCTCCTGCTTCATTGACAATTACATAATAAACTTCTTCATTTAAGCTGCGAATTTGCTCAGCAACAAATTGCTCAGACTCACGACTAGCCGTTCCATTTCCAATGGCAATCATTTGTACACCGTATTTTTTGATTAAATGTTGGAATGCTGGACCAGCCGCTTCTCTTTTACTTTGCGGCGCTGGTTTGTGGGGATAGATAACAGTTATCGCCAAGACTTTTCCTGTGGCATCTAAAACAGCTAATTTACACCCAGTCCGATAAGCAGGATCAAAGCCTAACACCACTTTTCCCTTTAATGGTGGCTGTAATAATAAATTGCGTAAATTTTCACCAAAAACCGCGATAGCTTGTTCATCGGCATTTTCTGTTAATTCATTGCGAATCTCCCGCTCAATTGCCGGTGCAATAAAGCGTTTGTAGGCATCTTCATAGGCCGCAGTAACGTAACTCACCGCTTCACCTTGACCTTTTATAATTTGGCGCTTTAAATAATTTAAAATTTCATCTTCTGGTGCTAAAATACTAACTTTCAAAATATCTTCTTTTTCGCCCCGATTTGTGGCTAAAATCCGGTGAGAAACCATCTTTTTAACGGGCTCTTCAAAGGCATAATACATTTCATATACGCCTTTTTCATCTTTTTCTGTTTTCTTTCCTGCGCTGGTATAAATTCCTTTATCAAATGTTTTCTGTCTAATCCAAGTTCTAAACTTAGCTGAATCAGAAAAAAATTCGGCTAATATTTCATGGGCACCAGCTAAAGCTGTTGTGACATCGGGAACTTCTGTGGTTATAAATTCTGTCGCTTTGGTCGCCACAGCTTCATCGGCAAAACGTAACAACCATTTTGCTAACGGTTCTAACCCTTGTTCTTTTGCAATCGTCGCTTTGGTACGACGTTTTTGTTTATAAGGGCGATACAAGTCCTCTACTTGTTGCATTTTGCTGGCAGCTTTTATACTGGCAGCAAGTTCTGGCGTTAGTTTTTCTTGTTCTTCAATTAAACGTAGCACTTCGCTTTTGCGTTTTTCCAGATTTTCTAAATATTGGTAACGTTCTTCGATTTCACGAATTTGAACCTCATCTAAATTACCAGTGGCTTCTTTTCTGTAACGGGCAATAAATGGAACAGTATTCCCGTCTAATAACAAGTCCAAAACTTGTTGCATTTGTTTTTTGGAATAATTTGTAAGCTCTGCTTGCAATAACATTAATAAATCTTGATTTGCGGCTGTCATGTCATCTCACCTTTCTTTTGACCCCATTTATTTTAACATAGAAAATACTATTCAATTCGAAAAAAAGTTGAAGCAGAAGTGGTGTGCTTTGAACTGCAGACAGGTCTCTTTTACATCAGCTATCGCCTATCTCACAGCAATAAGCCAGAAATTATCCAAATGACTCAACAATACACTGCTTGTAATGTTGCTGTTTAGGTCTACTTTTGGTGTTCCCAAAATTTTTGCTTATCCTAAAAAATGCTACTTCTTGTCCACCGTTTAGCCGCAAAAAAAGGCTGGAATCCTATAGATCCCAGCCTTTTTTATTAATAAAACAACCTTAAAAAATCTTTTTAAAGTTTCATAAAAAATCAACTTATTTTTACTACCCTTTTTTACTATAAAAGAAAACAAGTATCGCGTCTTTTTTATTCAAACACTTAAAAATCAGGTTGCCAAGGTCCTGATAAATTCTGATATTCAATATCTTGGACAATACCCGATTTACCAAAAACGACCCCATGAATGGAACCCCCAAAGACACCGCCGCCGTCAATTCCAATTTTATTATCTGAAAGCCACAAGTCCGTTGTCATCATGTCCCCGTGAAGCATTGGTGTGATGGTATGCCCAAAGACGATCTTTTTGCCAGTCTTATTTTTTCCATTATGAAAAGGTTCGCGAATCCAAATAAAATCAGCAGGAGCAGTATCATGCCAATCTTCTTTAGTTAAGTCCACCCCGGCGTGAACAAAAATATAATCTTCCCATTCATAATACAAAGGTCGTTGTGTTAAAAAATCGACTAAATCACGATAACGACTACGAATCATCATAGCAATTTCAGTTGGCGAATACTCCTCACAAGCCCCTTTATGCAAAAGACTTTCAATTGTCTCTTTTCCTCCATTGTGTAAATAAGAAGCAAACCATTCTTCTGGCTTGGTTAAAAATTGTAAAAAGTATTCTTCATGGTTACCTCGCAAATAAATAGCCCCAAATGTTTCTACCAAATTTTTTCCTAGTAAAAGACACTCTTTGCTGCGTTTACCGCGGTCATTTAAATCACCCATTAACACAAGTTGATGTTGTTTGGAATCAAAATATGCTAAAAGTTTTTTAAACAACTCATATTCTCCGTGGATATCACCAATGGCATAAACATATTTTTTCATCACACTCACCTCATAGCTAGTATACCAAAAATCTTCACAAAACTTTCAAATGCTATATTTGGACACCAAGTATAAAAAGCTTTAGAATGAACACGACACCATGTCACAATCTACGTGGAAAAGAGTGAAGATAATGCAGAAAAAAACAATTGGGATATTATTAGCAGGCGTCGTTGTCGTGGGTGCTATCGGTTTTGCTTTGTTTAATAATAGTACTAAAAAAGATGACACCATCACCATTCGCAGTGCAACTGCCAAAAAAATGACTGTCACAGAAACTTTAAGCACAACTGGAACTTTGATTCCAAATAATACAGAAAATTTAGTTGGCACTGGTAATGTCACAGATTTAAATGTAAAAGTTGGCGACGTAGTAAAAAAAGATCAAGTATTAGCCAACTACGATAGCGGCCTAAGCTTAACGGCAGGAATAGACGGGACGATAACGGAAGTCAATATAAAAAAAGGACAAGCCGATACAGCTGCCCAACAAGGTAAGGCTTCTATTATTGTTGCTGACCTGAATAATTTAAAAGTTCAACTCGCTTTATCAAATTCCGAGGCTCGTCAAGTTAACGTGGATCAAAAAGCAGTTATTTCTTCTGGTGGTCATAATTATGCTGGCAAAGTCACCGAAAAAGATCCTACCGCTACTTCCACGCAAGCAACAACGAGCGCCGCATTAGGTGCTGTTGTAACTTTTGATGATAAACCAGAAAAATTATATGCTGGCTTTTCAGCTGATGTAGACATTACCATTGCAACTGAGCAAAATGCGCTAGCAATTCCAATTGAAGCTTTAACGTATAACGACAAAAATGAGCCCATCGTCTATGAAATAAAAGATGACAAAGCAAAAATTACAAAAGTAGAAACGGGCATTCAATCTGACCAATTTATCGTGATTAAAAAGGGAATAACTGACGGTAATCAAGTCATCTTATCCCCTACTTCTAGCCTTAAAGACGGCAGTGCCGTTACTAAAGAGTAGGTGATGAAATGATTGATTTAAAAAACGTGGTAAAAATTTATCGTACTGCCGGCGAAGAGCTGGTAGCTTTAAAAAATGTCAATCTTCATATTGCTGAAGGTGAGTTCACTTCAATTATGGGCCCAAGCGGCTCTGGTAAGTCGACTATGATGAACATTCTTGGCTTGTTAGATCGTTTTGATGATGGCACCTATCTTTTAAATGGACAAAACGTCACCCATCTGACTGATGTAGAAAGTGCCAAAGTACGCAATAAAGAAATCGGGTTTGTCTTTCAGTCTTTCAATTTAATGCCCCGGATGACACTATTAGAAAATGTTGCCCTGCCATTGGTGTATGCCGGCGTTGCTAAATCCGAGCGAAAAACTAGAGCCTTCAAGGCACTAGAACAAGTAGGTTTAGCTGATCGCGTTCACCATCGTCCCAATGCCATTTCTGGTGGGCAAAAACAACGGGTTGCTATCGCACGGGCAATTGTCAATGATCCTGTGGTTTTAATGGCCGATGAACCAACTGGAAATTTAGATTCCAAAACAACATTAGAAATTATGAAAATTTTCCAAGACCTAAACGATAAAGGGACAACTGTGGTTATGGTTACCCACGAACCAGATGTTGCCCAATACACCAAAAGAATCGTTTCCTTTAAAGATGGCCAAATTATTGCCGATAATTCTGTAAAAAAACGAAAAACACTATAAGGAGGGTCAAAAATGGGAATCAGCGAAAGCTTTAAAATGGCCTTAGATAGTATCTTAGCCAATAAAATGCGGTCATTTTTGACCATGTTGGGAATTATTATTGGCATTAGTGCCGTTATTGCAATTTTAGCGGTAGGAAATGGCGCAACAAAAGAAATAAACGGAACTTTTAGTGATTTGGGGGCCTCGACTATCTCCGTTTCAACCAGCCAAGAGGCAAGCGACAGTCAAAAAATTACGAGTCAAGATGTAGTAGCTTTAAAACGCAGTATTCCAAATATCGCCCACATCTCTCCTGTTACCACTATCCAAGCAAATTTCACTGCAAACGACAAAAGTAAATTTGGGATGGCAATTGCAGGTATGCCCGATTTGCAGTACACCAATCAAATGATGGATAAGACACTGCTTTACGGTCGCTACTTTAATCAAACGGAATACGAAGAAAATGCCAAAGTAACCATTATCAGTGCTGATACTGCTCGCTACTTCTTTAATGGGCGCGATAATGTTGTTGGTGAAAAAATTACGGTTAAAAATCAAAACGGCCAAGTCACATTGCGTGTTCTTGGTGTTACCAAAGGTACCATGGAAAATATGATGGGAGCTTTTGATAGTGAAAAAATGCCTGGCTATTTGGCAATGCCACTAACAACTGCTGTGACACTACAAACAGATGCAACAAAAATGAGCGAATTAACTGTAATTGCCAATTCAAAAGATGACATCGATACAGTTTCAAAACAAATTGTTAATATTTTATCCGTACGCCACGATGCCGTTGGCGATAAAGTTTATACTGCAACCAACTTTTTGCAAGCGTTAGATGAAGTAAACAATGTCTTAGGTTTATTTATTAACTTTATTGCTGCAGTTGCTGCAATTGCATTACTAGTTGGTGGCATTGGGGTTATGAATATTATGTTAGTTTCCGTGACCGAAAGAACCCGCGAAATTGGTACCAGAAAAGCATTAGGTGCGACAAACAACAATATTTTGTTCCAATTTCTTACAGAATCAGTTATTTTGTGCTTAATCGGTGGCCTGATTGGGTTACTATTAGGGGCATCACTGGCATTGATTGTGGCCAATGCTTTAAATATTACCGCACATTTTTCATTAGGCTCAATTGCTTTTGTGCTACTATTTTCCAGTGCAATCGGAATCTTCTTTGGTGTATATCCCGCCCGCAAAGCAGCACGGCTAGATCCAATCGAGGCCTTGCGTTATGAATAAGTTGTCAAAATTTTTCCACCAGTTTAAAAAAGATTTGAAAGAAGCCCTAGATACCGGTGCCATCGCCCGGGATAAAGGCTAATAAAAGAGGCGGAAAAAAAGCGTTTAACCACAAGCAATAAGATGGGATTACCTAAAATTGTTTCTCAAATTTTTGGTGAATTTCAACTTATTGTCGCAGAGGTTGCTTTTTTTCCGCCGTTTACGAAAAGAGAAAAAAAGTGCTTAGCCACAAGCAATAAGATAAGATTACCTAAAATTGTTTTCCAAATTTTTGGTGAATTTCAACTTATTGTCGCAGAGGTTGCTTTTTTTCCGCCGTTTACGAAAAGTGAAAAAAAGCGCTTACCGCAAGTAATAAGACAGCATGAAAAAGGATGTGACAAAACTTTACTGTTTTGTCACATCCTTTTTCTTAGATACTTGAAACGGCAAAATAATTACCATCAGGGTCTGCAAAATTAAAGACTTCTCGATCCCCCAATGAAATCATTTCTCCTAGTGGAACGTCAAGTTCACCGATTTTTTTATAAAGACGGTAAATATCTTGGCTAAAAAACATCAGGGATGGTGAATTGGTGGCAACTTCAGGTGAATTGCTTTCAATAAACTCACGATCATATAAGACAAAATGTGCTTTTGCATCTTTTGCGGCTGCAATTTCAACGACCCGGGTACCATCTACTGCTTGTTCTTCAAGGATGACAAAATCCAAGGCTTGCCAAAATGCCACCGCTTTTTGGACATCATCAACGTATAACATAATTTGAATATCTTCTGTAAACATCATTTTCTCCTATGCTTCTGTTTGAAAATTAAGGGTTAATCCAGGTTCGTCAGTTGCAATTTCAGTTACTTCATAGGTCATCCGCTTTACGATATCAAACAACGGGGCCACAATTTCATTAACCTCTTCTTCGGTCACATCTGCTTGACTTGCAATCTTACGGTCAACGACATGGTTAATTTGACTGACACGACCAGAAATCACATATTCTTCAAAAACCAAACGAAAATCTAAAATACACCGAATAATTGAATTTTCTTTTGGATAATTGGGATCTTCTGTATTTAATGGGGTAAATCCTACTTGCAACTGCGTTTCATAAGCTTGTTCGGGATTGGGTTGATCATAGTGATAAGCAGCTACCACTGGTTTTTGACGTTTAATTTCCACTCTTGTTCCTCCTTTAATACATTTCTTGTTATTTAGTATAGCATATGCTTTTTTGATTTTTACAACTTACTATTACTTGGGGTCATCTGCGCCTAAAAACTTATTTTGTGACATGTTTTTTTAAATAATCCACTGCCTCTTGTGCTGTTTTTACGGATACCACTTTCATTTTTGTTTTAATTTTTGCAGCCGCTTTTTTAGCCTCTTGATAATTCGTATCACCTTTTTCTAAATCAGCTGGTGCAAAAAAGATTTCTGCTCCACTTTCAGAAGCACTAACGACCTTTTTATCAATACCACCAATTTGGCCAACATTACCTTGACTATCAATAGTTCCCGTACCTGCAATTTCATGACCATTTCGTAAGTCTTGATTCATTAATTGTTGGTATATTTCCAAGGTAAACATTAAGCCCGCTGAAGGACCCCCTATATTATCAACATCAAATTGAACTTTTTCTTGACTGTTCACCTGTGTGTGGTCAGTCAGTGTAATGCCGATTCCTGCTTTGTTATTACTTGGCAACTTAATCAATGCACCTTGCGCCGTTTTTTCTTTACCGTCTTGCAAATAGGTAATCGTCACCTGATCGCCAACTTTTTTACTCTGAACGTATTTCATAAAATCATCGCTACTTTTGAAAGGTTTTGAATCAACCTTTACAACGGTATCACCAATTTTAATTTTGCCATAAAAAGCAGAACTTTCCTCTATGCCTAAAACATAGACACCAAGATAATCCATTTTAAAAGGCTTTTTAGCTAAATAAAGTGCTGCTGTAATCGCATTATTTTGGGAACTTTCCATGTAAAAGTTTTGAATTCTATTATAATCATCATCACTGGCAGTGCCCATCAGCTCTTCTTTTGTCACTAAATCAGAAAAAGTTTGCGTTTTAGCAAATAATGCGGTAGCAACAGTTGCCTGCCTGATCCCAACTGACGTCAGGGAAAACGAGCCACTAAACTTATCTTTTTGGCCGTTAACTTTCACCAATGTATCTAACTTAATCGTTGAGCCTGGTGCTTCGATATAATACGGAATCGGTAATGCAACACAGGCCATTAAAACTAACGCCAACAATAAAAGTAAAAGGCGTTTTATTGGCACTTTACGCTTCATAATGATCACTCTTCTTCACTAATGCTTCAAATACTGGTTTTGGCAAATATTCTTTGACATCACCGCCAAAAGCAATGACTTCTTTTAAAATGCTGGAACTGATATGGGTATACTCAGGGCGAGCCAATAAGAATACCGTTTCAATCTTTTTATCCAAATGATGATTCATCGTCATAATTTCTTTTTCATACTCATAATCTTTTACGCTTCTAATTCCTCGTAATAAAAAATTTGCACCTAATTTTTTCGCACTGGTTACAGTTAGTTCACTATCTTGTTCCATCACACGCACATTAGGCAGATGGGCCACCGAAGCTTCAACCAGAGCTTTACGTTCTTTTGGGGTAAACAAACTCTTTTTATTTGTGTTCACAAAAACACCAACGATAATTTCATCAAAAAGGTCAGATCCTCGTTCAATTGTATCTAAATGCCCATTGGTAAAAGGATCAAAACTACCAGGAAATAATGCTATTTTACGCATGAGACGCCTCATTTCTATAAATTGTTACGCTAGTGATACCGTAATTTTGTTGTCTTATTTGGTTTAAATTAGCAATTTGAATTGGTAAAATAACTTCTTTTGCTGTTTCACAAACCACTACTGCCTGATTGGTCAATAGATTATTTTTGACCATCGCTTCAAGCTCCGCAATCAACTGCTGCTTGGCATAAGGCGGATCTAAAAGAATCAAATCAAATTGTTTTTCTTCTGCAATAAATTGGTCCAAAGCATGTTTGGCATCTTTTTTTAAGAGGGTAAATTTTTCTGGTTCTTTGGTAATTGCGACATTATCTTTAATGACTTGCATTGCTTTAAAATTACGCTCGACACAATAAGCATGCGCCATTCCACGGGATATCGCTTCAATCGCCAGACCGCCACTACCACTATATAAGTCCAGACAAGTGCCACCATCAAAAAAAGGTCCAATCATATTAAATATAGCGCCCTTCACTTTATCTGTTGTGGGACGTGTATTATCCCCTGGCAAACTTTTTAATTTTCGGCCACCATATTCTCCTGCCACGACTCTCATATTATTTCACCTCATCAATCATATCCACAATATTTTACCATAATTGACAAGTATTGACTCCTACAACTTACAACTGCCACACTATTTTTAAAACTGTTTAAACGTATGAATAAATCTGTAGCGTTAGCCTAATAAAACAGCAAAACTCGTGATAATCGAAAAATTAGCACAAAAAAAGTGCTACCTTTAAAAGGTAGCACAAAGTTTTAGACATTTTCAGCTAAACGAATGGTTGTATTCAATTCTTCTACGTCAAAACCATCATCATCGGCGACTTGGTAAGCAGCTTTAGTCCCAATTTTATCAGCAAAATTCATTTCAACATCTGGTCGATAAGATGGCTCAACGTTACGAACAAAATGCAAATGTTCGATTTTTGCCATGGTTTCTTCAAAACCTGCCTCGTCTAAATATAGCACAACATATTTTAGTTTGCGGGAAACGTAATGCACCAAGCCATAGCGTTTCAAATTTTTTAATTGACGCAAGCTATAGACCCAAACGATCAGACCACGTCTTTGTTTTGGTTTAAATTCAATTGTTGTATCAACTTGCATGACAATTTCCTCCACAATCAGACTTTCTAGTTTCAAAAAAGGGATTTCCGTATGCTACTTTAATCTCTTCAGAAAAACTGTTGGCAACTTGTTGGCAAACACCATCAAGTAATGCTTGCAATTGGGTTTCAGCTTGGCGAAAGTCCGCCACTGTTTCACACATATCTAGCTGCCTTTTTTTTTGATAGAGTGTTTTTGTTTGTTCTTTAATCCCTGGCGCATAGGAGCCAAAACGACTTAATTCTTCATAACTTGCTTTTGCTTTTTGAAAAGTTTTTCTAGCAGCAATAGCTTTTTCATCTTGTTGCATCTCACTACGGGTTTGCTCATATTGTTGAAAGATAAGACTTTGACAAATCTTATCACTTAAATTCTCACACAATTGTACTAAATGTAAGGTTGTTTCATCGTAAATCACGTTATTCACTATCCTCAGTTTCTTCAGTATCCTCTAACAAGATTACCATATTGTCTTCTGCAATGCCAACCCCAACTTTTTGTTGCCCTTCACTTAAAAAGCGCGTATGCAAATATGGATCGCTATAAAAGGACATAATTTGAAACATCGTATCCATCATGGGACGATAATAAAAACCTGC
The DNA here is from genome assembly GCF_029983095.1 of Enterococcus montenegrensis. NCBI lineage: Bacteria > Bacillati > Bacillota > Bacilli > Lactobacillales > Enterococcaceae > Enterococcus > Enterococcus montenegrensis. The sequence goes on along the minus strand of NZ_CP120467.1, from coordinate 1,197,564 downwards.
AACAGCCGGAATCTTCATTTTTTTTAACATTTGATCAAATTCATCACTAACAATTAAAAAAGGTTGTGGATTTGTAACATCTTTCATACGTTCAAATTGTTTAAAACGTTCTTCATTCAAATATTTGCGGGGCTCTTTTAAAAAGTCGGCATTAATATCGTCGGCGCGACCTTGTAATGTAAAGTTGGTTGTATAGATAGAGCGACTTTCTAATTGCCGCAAGACGTTTAACAATTCAAAAGCCGAGGTCTCCTTTAAGCGATTAACTTCATCCCAATCTGTTAGCTGCGTTTTGTGAACTTTGGGAAGTTGTCCATCAATGGACGTATATGGAGCTAACTCTAGTAGCATTTGTTTATCCAGATAGGTAATTCCCATCAGCTGTGATTTTTTTTGATTGAAAAAAAGAATAGCAAAGGTATCGTTGGTAAAAGCGACTAAGGGACGATAATTCATATCTTCTTCCATCAATTCAAACTGAATTTTCTCGCCATTATAGTCCAGTGAGAAATTAGGATATAACATCGTCACCTTGGTTAAATCATTCATGGTCATTCCTGATTTAAACGGTGTGGTATGCTTATCATCATTACCGGCAACTTTAACTGCCGCAACTTTACCATTACGGATATTGGCCGCGATGTAGCTGGTTTTATTTTCGGTCTTATACGTATTCACACGATAGCCAAAGCCACTGTCATAACTAACCAGTGGCTTACCTAAAATATTCGTTAATTCGCTTGAATTTTTACCAATTAAACTAGCATAACCCGAAACTTTAATCGGCTCATATTTCAAACTCGTTTGACTCACATCTTTGTTTGTCTGATTATCATAGGCGGGAGCTTGCCGTGGAAAGAAGACCGGTTGTAAATAGACTACAAGTATTGCTATAAACAATAGCAATAAAAAGATAAGTCTTCGTTTCACAGCAAGTCCTACTTTCTAACTTTCAGTAATTTCAATTAATAGATCGTCTTGGGCGATAGGCTCGCCACTAGACACATAAATATGCTTGACGACACCATCAAAACGGGCTTCAATTGCCGTTTCCATTTTCATGGCTTCTGTAATCAATAAGGTATCACCTTGTTTCACTTTATCGCCTTTTTTCACTAGAACTTCTAACACCGAACCAGGCATCGTAGCCCCAATTTGTTCTTTGTTGGTTGGTTCTGCTTTTTGTTTGGTTTGGACTGAACTGATAATTGATGTATCTTTAACCACTACTTCCCGGCGTTGTCCGTTTAAGTTAAAGAATAAAACACGATTTCCTTCAATATCTGGTTCACCAATCTCATCAAGGCGAATGATTAAAATTTTACCTTTTTCAATTTCGACATTAATTGTTTCTCCTAAGCGCATGCCTTGGAAAAATGTTGGTGTATCTAAAACCGTAATATCAGCAAATTTTTCATAAGCAGAACGGTAATCTAGAAAAACTTGCGGATACATTAAATAACTCAATACTTCTTCATTTTTTGGTTCATAGCCAATTTTTTTTGCTAATTCTTTTTTGACTTTTTCAAAATTGACAGGTTCAGCTAATGATCCTGGACGTACTGTGAAGGCTGGCCGGCCTTTTAAGATGATTTTTTGCAGCTCTGCTGGGAATCCACCAACTGGTTGCCCAAGCTCCCCTTGGAAAAACGTAATCACTGATTCTGGGAAGTTGTATTCATCACCACGATCATAAACATCTTTTTCACTTAAATTATTTTGTACCATGAATAACGCCATATCCCCTACAACTTTTGAAGATGGGGTTACTTTCACGATATCACCAAACATTAAATTAACGGTTTGATACATCTCTTTGATTTCATCCCAGCGCTCTTCTAAACCAACTGCTTTTGCTTGTTGTTGCAAGTTGGAATATTGACCTCCTGGCATTTCATGTTTGTAAACTTCTGTTTGTGGTGCATTTAAGCCACTTTCAAAAGGTTTATAAAACATGCGAACATCTTCCCAGTAATGATTTAACTGTTGGGCATTGTCAATATTGATTTCTGGCTGTCTTTCATCTTGATCTAAAGCAAAGTACAAACTGTTCATACTTGGCTGACTAGTTGAAGAACTCATTGCACTGGTGGCAACGTCCACGATATCAACGCCGGCTTGTGTCGCAGCCGAATATGTGATGATACCATTGCCGCTAGTATCATGCGTATGCAAATGAATTGGCAAAGAAACGGTAGCTTTTAATTCACTGACTAAACGATAAGCTGCTCGTGGTTTTAACAAGCCCGCCATATCTTTGATTGCAATGATATGCGCTCCGGCCTGCTCCAATTCTTTGGCCATATTTTTATAGTAATCCACATTATATTTAGCACGGCTTGGATCGTTTAAATCCCCTGTATAACAAATCGCAGCTTCAGCAATTTTGCCATTGTCGCGGACTGCTTGAATACTTTTTTCCATTTGCGGCAACCAATTTAAGCTATCAAAAATCCGGAAAACATCAATTCCTTGCTTAGCGGCTTCTTTAATAAATTCAGCAATAACATTATCTGGATAATTAGAATACCCGACCGCATTGGAGCCTCTAAACAACATCTGAAATAATGTATTTGGCATTAATTTGCGCAATGTTTTTAGGCGTACCCAAGGGTCTTCATTTAAAAAGCGGTAGGCGACATCAAAAGTAGCGCCTCCCCACATCTCTGCAGAAAACAATTCTGGTAAAGCAATTTGGGTTTTAGCTGCTATTTTTTCAAAATCATGGGTTCTTACCCGCGTTGCTAAAAGACTTTGATGAGCATCTCGAAAAGTCGTGTCCGTTAATAATAGTTTCTTTTGATCTTTAACCCAATTAACGACAGCATCCGCGCCTTTGTCATCTAAGATGTTTTTGGCACTTAAAATATTTTTTTTAGGTTCAATCAATTTATGGGGAAGTCTCGCTTCTCCATAATATTTCTTTTTATTTTTTTCAATACCAGGAAAACCATTGATGGTAATTTCACTGATGTACTTCATTGTTTTATTCCCACGATCTCGTGTTGAAGGAAAAATAAACAATGCCGGTGTATTGTCAATAAAGGTCGTTTTCGCATCACCACTTTGAAATTCAGGATGGTTAATGACATTTGACATAAAAGGCATATTGGTTTTCACACCGCGAATCCGAAATTCCCGCAAACAACGTTGCATTTTTTGAATTGCCTGTTCAAAAGTACTAGCGTGTGTACAGACTTTCACCAATAACGAGTCAAAGTAAGGCGTAACAATCGCACCAGCATAGGCATTGCCTACATCAAGTCGCACGCCAAAACCACCAGGAGAACGATACGTATCAATTTTACCTGTATCGGGCATGAAATTGTTAACCGGATCTTCTGTTGTGATCCGACATTGAATCGCTGCACCTTTATAAGTGATTGCTTCTTGCTTTGGAATTCCAATTTCTGTATGCAAATTTTTACCTTCTGCAATTAGAATTTGAGATGTGACAATATCAATATCTGTAATCATCTCGGTAATGGTGTGTTCAACTTGAACACGAGGGTTAACTTCAATGAAATAAAATTGATCTTCTTCAACTAAGAACTCAACTGTCCCAGCATTAATGTAGCCAACATGTTTCATCAACTGCACAGCTGCTTGACAAATTTCTTCACGTTTAGCGTCATTTAAAGAAACACATGGTGCTACTTCTACTACTTTTTGATGGCGTCGTTGAACAGAACAATCCCGTTCAAATAAATGAACAATATTGCCATGATTATCTCCTAAGATTTGAACCTCGATATGTTTAGGATTGCCAATATATTTTTCAACATAGACTTCATCACTACCAAAAGCGGCTTTGGCCTCACTTTTTGCTCGTTCATAGCCATCTTTTGCCTCTTTTTCATCATGAGCTACCCGCATTCCACGACCGCCGCCACCTAAAGCAGCTTTAATCATAATCGGATAGCCATGAGTTGCAGCAAACGCTAAAACCTCATCAATTGAAGCTACTGGTCCATCAGTCCCAGGAATCGATTGAATACCAGCCGCAATCGCTGCTTCTTTGGCTTTAATTTTGTCACCAAAAATATCAAGATGGTGAACGCTTGGCCCAATGAATACCAATCCTTCTTCGGCACAACGTTTGGCAAATGCTAAATTTTCAGAAAGGAAGCCATAACCTGGGTGGATTCCTTCTGCACCGGATTCTTTTGCAATTCGAATAATATCTTCAATATCCAAATACGCATCGATTGGTTTTTTCCCCTTGCCAACTAAATAAGCTTCATCAGCTTTAAAACGATGAACTGAGTATTCATCTTCGGCAGCATAAATACCCACCGTCCCTATTTGTAATTCTGAGCAGGCACGGAAAACACGAATGGCAATTTCACCACGGTTAGCAACGAGAATTTTTTTCATCAAACCACTCCTTGAGATTTAATCTATTGTTAGCTGAAAATCAGCTTAACTCATTTTTTTGCGGTAACCTTTTTTTCATCGGCTTACTTGTTGTAATACCATACTGCTTTTTCTTTTCATCCGCACTAATATTTAGTGCAAAACCAACACAGATAGAAAGCATTAAAAGCGATGATCCCCCTTGACTTAAAAAGGGAAAAGTAATCCCAGTCAAAGGAATGATACCGGTAATTCCCCCTAAGTTAACAAAAACCTGAATCAAAAATAGTGAGCCAATCCCAATACACATCATCGAATTAAAGGCATCACTTGAGCGGATTCCCACTAGAAAAATCCGCGCAATCATGTAAAACAACAAGGCTAAAACCAACAACGCTACAATCAAACCTAATTCTTCTATTACAATTGCAAAAATATAATCGGTGTGGGCAAATTTCAAAAAGCCTTTTTTCTGAATGCTATTGCCCAAACCACGGCCAAAAAGTCCCCCATTATAAATGGCATAATAACCATTTACCATTTGATGCCCTAAATTAAACTCATCTTTAAAGGGATTTTGATAAATCGCAAAGCGACTATAAACATGTGCTGGGATTAATTTACCTTTAGTCAAATTAATCAACTGAATCACACCAAAAGAGCCCACTACACCAACAATTCCTAAAACTAATGTATACAAGTAGTTAATCCCACTTGCCATAATGACAGAAAAAGCAATCAGGGTAATGACAGCCGCATTCCCAAAGTCAGGCAATAGGGCAATTAAAAGCAACCCGAAAATAACATAGACTAATGGTCGAAAAACTGTGTTTAAAAAAGTCTGACCTTGAATAGTTTTTTGCCGCGTTGAAAGCTTCAACGCTAAAAACCAAATCGTTGTAATTTTAAAAAACTCTGCTGGCTGAATATTAACCGGACCAAAAGACAACCAACCTTTTGCACCATTAACTTCTTTACCAATTACTAAAACGACTAAAAGTAATACGATCACAATGATCATTGCCATGGAGGCAAATGCTTTATTGCGAATAACATCTGTTTTCATCTTGTAAATAAAACTGATGGCCACCAAACTTAAAAGCCAAAAAACAGCTTGGTTGATGACCGAACTCATAAAATTCTGACCTTGTTCAACTAAAAGATAAGAAGTTGAACTAAATACCATCACCAAACCCAAAACACATAAAATGAGGTAAGGAATTAGAATACTATAATCCAACAGGTGACGTTTCTTTATTTTTTGTGGCAAGGCTTACGCCTCCTTGTTCGTCTTTTGATCTTCGTAAACCTCAGAATATAAGCGATTTAATTCTCTTTCCAAATCACTCAATAACTGATGCCCTTCATCACTTTTTATGATGCCTAGGCGCACCGCGAAGGTTACTTGACGAGACAAGCCGTACATTTGTGTATCAACCACTTCCTCAAAAGCTTTACATTGAGAAATACATAAACTATTTTTTTGATTGCGAATTAATTTTTTAATGCGGTCGGCATCTTGCATCAATAATTCCAAAGCAAATTCATGAGAAATTGAATCCATCTCTAATCCAACCTTTCTTTCTTAGTTTCATTATTATAGCATAATCCCCAATTGATTGGGACAAAATACTGGAAAGCTTCGTAAAATTTTCACGAAAGCCATGATAAAGCCGAACATTTTCCGCAAAACTCTCTTCGTCGTTTCTAATCTCACACATCGTGAAACAATGATTGTTTGTGGAACAAAAAACCGAATAATAAACTTCCTAATCTAACAATATACGCAAAAACATTGTTAAATTAACTTTTAACACCAAAAACTTTTCCACAAAAAAACCAAACCTCAAGAAAAGGTTTGGCTAAAAAATTATTTGTCTGCAGTTTTTTTCTTTTTCGCAGCTTTTTCACGTTCGTTTTTATTTAAGATTTGTTTACGTAAACGAATACTTTCTGGCGTTACTTCACAATATTCATCATCATTTAGAAACTCTAAAGATTCTTCTAATGTTAAAATACGTGGTTTTTTAATGACAGAAGTTTGGTCTTTGGTTGCAGAACGGACGTTAGTCATTTGTTTTGCTTTAACGATATTAACCGCTAAGTCATTATCCCGAGAATTTTCACCGACGATCATACCTTCGTATACTTCAGTACCTGGTTCAACAAAGACAGTTCCACGTTCTTCAACAGACATAATAGAGTAAGTTGTTGCTTTCCCGTTTTCCATCGAAACCAAAGCACCATGGTGGCGTCCACCAATTGTACCTTGAATCATTGGCAAGTATTGATCAAACGTATGGTTCATAATCCCATAACCTCGTGTCATGGATAAAAATTCAGTTGTAAAACCAATTAAACCACGAGCAGGCGCTAAGAAAACTAAACGAATTTGACCATTGCCGACGTGAATCATATCTTGCATTTCTGCCTTACGTTGACCCAACGCTTCAATCACAGAACCCATATATTCTTCTGGAGTATCAATTTGTACCCGTTCAAAAGGCTCACATTTTACGCCATCTACGATACGTTCAATAACTTCAGGACGAGATACTTGCAACTCGTAACCTTCACGACGCATATTTTCAATCAAAATAGACAAGTGTAATTCACCACGACCAGAAACAGTCCAAGCATCTGGTGCAATTGGATCTACTCGTAAAGAAACGTCAGTTTGCAATTGAGACATCAAACGTTCTTCAATTTTACGAGCTGTTACCCATTTTCCTTCACGACCAGCAAATGGTGAGTTATTCACCAAGAAAGTCATTTGTAAAGTTGGTTCGTCAATGTGCAGGATAGGTAGCGCATCTTGATGTTCAACCGGTGTTACTGTTTCACCGACGAAAATATCTTCCATACCAGAAACCGCAATTAAATCGCCAGCTTTAGCTTCTTTAATTTCCAAACGTTTCAAACCGAAGAAACCAAATAATTTAGTAACACGGAAGTTTTTAATTGTACCGTCTAATTTAATTAAAGATACTTGATCACCAACCGCGATTTTCCCACGGAAGACACGACCAATTCCGATACGACCAACGTAATCATTATAATCAAGTAAAGAAACTTGGAATTGCAATGGTTCATCACTGTTGTCAATTGGAGCTGGGATGTGCTCAATAATTGTGTCAAAAATTGGCGACATCGTATGTTCTTGTTGACTTGGATCATCAGATAAACTAGAAGTTCCGTTTACAGCAGAAGCATAAATCACTGGGAATTCCAATTGATCTTCATCTGCACCTAATTCGATGAATAATTCTAAAACTTCATCGACAACTTCTGCCGGACGTGCTGAGTCTTTGTCAATTTTATTTACAACTACAATTGGTGTTAAATGTTGTTCTAAAGCTTTTTTCAACACAAAACGTGTTTGGGGCATGGTACCTTCGTATGCATCAACAACTAAAACAACACCGTCAACCATTTTCATGATTCGTTCTACTTCACCACCGAAGTCCGCGTGTCCCGGTGTGTCCATAATGTTAATTTTAGTACCTTGATATTCGACGGCAGTATTCTTTGCCAAAATCGTAATACCACGTTCTTTTTCCAAGGCGTTGGAGTCCATGGCACGCTCTTCTAAGTGTGTGTGGCTGTCTAGGGTATCGGATTGTTTCAATAATTCATCTACGAGTGTCGTTTTACCATGGTCAACGTGGGCGATAATGGCCACATTGCGAATATCATTTCTTAATTTCAATTTATCTGGCTCCTTTAATCTTGTGTATAATCTGACGGCTCATTATAACAGATTATCTTTCTGAAATATAGTGAAAACTTTCAAAAAAACGCAATCTTATCGCTAAGTTTTGTGAATCTGTTAAAAAAAGCCTAGTGTTCTGGGGTTTTCAACCCTTAATTTCCATAATATTTTCATAAGCTTTGGGAGTTGCTGCGACAAAAAGTTCCCGGCCCGCCAGTTTTAAGGCTTCACCATTTATATTAGACATGCGTAGTCCCAATTCTTCAATCAAAACACCGCCGGCAGCATAGTCCCAAGGAGCCAAACGTGAGATATAAGCCGCTCTTCTTCCCATTGCCAGACCAATTAACTCATAGCCTGCACAACCTGTCATACGTACGCCTAGGGCAATTTCTCCCATCTTTTGCACGTGCCAACTGTCTTTTTGATACATTACGTGGTTTAAGCCAATTAAGCCTTCAGATAAGGCAATATCTTTTGGTGCATCGATTTTTTTATCATTGCAATACACACCAATACCGCGACCGCCCCACAAAAATTCATTTTTCATGACATCATAAACAAAGCCCAATTTTCCTACACCATTTTCATAGACTGCTACCATAATACAAAAGTTTTCTTGTTCCAAAACAAAATTCATCGTACCATCGATTGGATCAATGACAAAAACACGCCCGCTAAAATCATCTAGGTTATCTTTCCCATTTTCTTCGCCTAAAATTTTTGCCTCAGGATCAAAATTCATAATTCGTTGTGTCAGAAATTCTTGGGTTGCTTTATCCAAATTTGTGACTAAATCTGTGCGACCGCTCTTTGTATCGATGACTAAATCATCTGCTTGAAAACTTTTTTTGATAACTTCGCCAGCTTCATAAATCCAAGTTTTAATTTCATTTACCATTGCTTCCATATCTAATTGGTCACCTTCAACTTTCCTTTGGGATTTTCCTTGGCCACCTTTACTGTATGGTATAAGGAATACCCTGATAAAGTTTCAAATTCTTTGCCCAAGCGACGTTCCTCTCCAATACTTGGAACAACTTTTTTAAACTGTTGATAAACCGCCAAAAAACTTTCGGCTGTAGTGCCTTTTTCGTATGCAACTTCTAGTGTTTCCCACATTTTCATGACAACCACCATCTCCTGTGTTGTCCAAGACAAATCAAGAGGATATTGATATTCCCGCATATATTTCACCTCTAGGTTAGTTTAGCATAGGAGATGATACAAAGAAAAGAGCTGCACCAGATATGGCGCAGCTCCAATTTAAGCGTTTTAAAGTTTACTTTAAATATGGATTGGCATACCCAAAGCAAGTTCTGACGCGTCCATAACAATTTCCCCTAGTGATGGATGTGGATGAATCGTCAAGGCGATATCTTCTGCATTCATGCCAGATTCAATTGCCAAAGCAAGTTCTGAAACCATATCACTAGCACCCACACCAGCAAGTTGTGCACCGATTAAAACGTTATCTTCAACCGTTGTTACCAAGCGGATGAAGCCTTCTGTTTTACCTAAAGACAACGCACGCCCATTGCCAGAAAATGGGAATTTAAAGGCTTTTGCTTCTAGACCAGCTTCTTTTGCTTCAGCAATCGTCATCCCAACAGAAGCAAGTTCTGGATCTGTAAAGGCAACGGCTGGCATTGCTTTGTAGTCAACCGCAACTTTTTTACCACTAATTGCTTCAGCAGCAATTTTTGCTTCATAGCTCGCTTTATGCGCTAAAGCGGCTCCAGGAACGATATCACCAATAGCAAAAATGTTGGAAACATTCGTTCTTCCTTGTTTATCAACTGTAATTAAGCCTCGTTCGCCGATTTCAACACCAGCTTGTTCTAAACCTAATTCATCCGTATTTGGACGACGACCGACAGTAACCATTACATAGTCTGCTGTGATGCTTTCTTCTTTACCATCCACAGCATATTTAATTGTAACACTATCCCCATTGTCAACCGCTTCTTTAGCCATTGCATTGGTAATAACCGTCATACCTTTTTTCTTAAATTCATCTTCAACAATTTTAACCATATCTTTTTCATAAGTTGGTAAAATCTGTGGTGAACCTTCTAAAATAGTGACATTCGCGCCTAGGTTAGCATATGCGCCACCTAATTCAGCACCAATAACACCACCGCCGATGATAACAAAGTTTTTAGGTACTTCTTTTAATGCTAAACCGCCAGTAGAATCTAATACGCGACCGCCAAATTTGAAACCAGGAATTTCAATTGGACGTGAACCAGTCGCAACGATTGCATTATTGAAAGAATATGTTTGCGCAGAGTCTGGATGCATTACACGTAACGTGTGATCATCAACAAAATATGCTTCGCCTTCCAAAACTTCAACTTTGTGTTTTTTAAGTAAGAAACCAACACCACTAGTCAATTTGTTCACAACACCGTTTTGTTTCCATTCTTGGGTAGCAGCAAAATCTAATGTCACGTTTTCGCTTGAAACACCAAATAATTTAGAGTCCAATGATTCTTGATAATGATGTCCAGCAGAAATTAACGCTTTTGAAGGAATACATCCCACGTTTAAGCAGACACCGCCAATGTATTCTTTTTCCACAATGGCAACTTTTTGTCCCATTTCGGCAGCCCGGATGGCGGCAACATAGCCACCAGGTCCAGCTCCGATTACAACTGTATCTAATTCGATAGCGAAATCTCCAACTACCATGAGTCTATCATCCTTCCATTAACATTAGCTCTGGGTTAGCTAACAAGCGTTTAATATTATTCATTGCTTTTTGAGCAGTCGCGCCATCGACGATGCGGTGGTCAAAACTTAATGAAAGTTTCATAACGCGGCCAACTACGATTTCACCCTCAGCATTAACAACTGGTTGTTGTGCAATTGTACCTACACCTAAAATGGCAACTTCTGGGTAATTAATAACCGGAGTAAAGAATCCTCCACCAACCGAACCGATATTGCTGATTGTAATTGTGCCATTACGCATATCATCAGCAGCAAGTTTACCGTCATGAGCCAATTGGGCTTTGTCGTTAATTTCATCAGCAATTGCAAACATACCTTTTTGATCTGCATTTTTAACATTTGGTACGTATAAACCATGATCTGTATCGGTTGCAATCCCAATATTATAGTAATGTTTGTAAACAATTTCTTGTTTTGCATCATCAATAGAAGCATTCAAAACTGGGAATTTCTTAGCCGTAGCAGTCAACGCTTTGACAACGTAAGGTAAAAATGTCAACTTAGTGCCATTTTCAGCAGCTACTTCTTTAAATTTCTTACGGTGATCCCAAAGTGCAGAAACTTCTACTTCATCATGTAATGTGACATGAGGTGCTGTTTGTTTGCTTGTAACCATTGCTTTAGCAATTGCTTTACGTGTTGGTGTTAAAGCAACGCGCTCTTCCATGTCGCCCATGTTTGAAGTGAAGGCTTTTGGTGCCGGTGCCGCTTTAGCAGCTACTTGACTTTGTTGTACGTCAGTTGCTTGTGTAGAAGTCGTTGCGGCAGCTGCAGCTGAAGTGTTGCCATTTAAGAAGTTATCAATATCTTCTTTTGTTACACGTCCGCCTTTACCTGTAGCTGTTACTTGTGTAATATCAACATCTTTTTCGCGAGCATATTGACGAACTGACGGCATCGCTAAGACACGTTTATTCGGATCAGCTGCTTTGACAACACTACTTGTAAGTGAAGCTTCAGGAGTTGCAGCTTCACTTACAGGTGCTGCAGGTGCAGATTTCGGTGCATCATTGTGTCCTGGTGCATCGATTTCAACTAATACATCCCCAACATTTGCTACTGTCCCTTCTGAGACAAGAATGTTTTTAACTGTACCTGTAACAGGTGATGGAATTTCTTCGACTGATTTATCATTTTGTACTTCTAATAATGTATCATCTTCATTGATTGTATCGCCAGGTTTAACAAACCATTTTACGATTTCGCCCTCTGCAATACCTTCGCCGATGTCTGGTAATTTGAATTGATAAACACCACTACTTGCTGCTGAAGTTTGCTCGGTAGGTACCGCAGCAGGTTGCGCTGGGGTTTGTTCCGTCGCAGCTACGCCACTATCACCTTCATTATCTTCATGCCCAGGAGCATCGATTTCAACCAATACATCGCCAACATTTGCTACTGTTCCTTCTGGTACAATAATATTTTTAACTGTACCTGTAACAGGTGACGGAATTTCTTCGACTGATTTATCATTTTGTACTTCTAATAACGTATCATCTTCGTTAATTGTATCGCCAGGTTTAACGAACCATTTTACGATTTCGCCTTCTGCAATACCTTCGCCGATGTCCGGTAATTTAAATTGAAAAGCCATTTATAATCTTTCCTTCCTGAAAATAGAATTCATAAGCTTACGTCTAATTAAAAGTTGACGATTTCTTTTACTTTTGCTTCGATATCCGCAGCATTTGGTAACCAAATATTTTCAGCTTGACCAAACGGGAAGACTGTATCTGGCGCTGAAACGCGACCAACAGGAGCTTCAAGAGATAAAACAGCTCGTTCAGAGATTTCAGAAACAACTTGAGCACCAACGCCAGCTTGTTTTTGTGCTTCTTGCACGACAACGACGCGGCCGGTTTTTTCAACAGATGCGATAATTGTTTCAATATCTAAAGGTGCGACAGTACGAAGATCGATAATTTCAGCATCGATATTTTCTTTAGCTAAATTGTCTGCAGCTTTAATTGCTTCACGAACCATTGCACCATAAGTAATAATTGAAACATCTTTACCTTCACGAGTTACAGCTGCTTTGTCCAAAGGAACTTCATAAGCTTCATCTGGCACTTCATCACGGAATGAACGATAAAGTTTCATATGTTCCAAAAAGACAACGGGATCATTACTGCGAATTGAAGCAATCAATAAACCTTTGGCATCATAAGGATTTGATGGAATAACGACCCGCAAACCAGGAGATTGCGCCATTAAACCTTCCAAATTATCTGAGTGAAGTTCAGGTGTGTGCACACCACCACCAAATGGAGAACGAATGGTGATTGGCAAATTACGTGTCCCGCCCATACGGTAACGTGTCCGCGCCATTTGGCCTACGATTTCATCCATTACTTCAAAAACAAAACCAAAGAACTGAATTTCAGGGACTGGACGGAAGCCTTCAAGAGCTAAACCAAAAGCCAAACCACCAATACCAGATTCTGCTAACGGTGTATCGAAAACGCGATCTTCACCATATTTTTCTTGCAAACCTTCTGTTGCGCGGAACACCCCACCATTTTTACCTACGTCTTCACCAAATACTAAGACATTTTCGTCAGCACCTAATTCCAAACTCAATGCGTCGGTGATCGCTTGGATCATTGTTTTTTGCGCCATGACTATTTCGACTCCTTCGCTTCATAAAATGCAATTTGTTCTTTAATACTTTGAGGTTGTACTTCATACATACTCTTCAAGAAATCAGAAACTTTTTGTTTTGGTACACGGTCAGCTTCAGCAATAGCTGTTTTGATTTCTTCTTTTGTTTTTTCAATGACTTCTTCTTCTTTAGCTTCTGACCAAAGTCCTTTTTCAGTCAAATAGTTACGCATCCGAATCAATGGATCTTTTTGTTGCCATTCATTGTCTAAATCTTTTGAGCGGTAACGTGTTGGATCGTCCCCAGAAAGAGTATGCGGACCATAACGATACGTTAATGTTTCAATTAAAACAGGTCCGTTACCAGCAGCGGCCCATTCTCTAGCAGCTTTAGAAACTGTATAAACAGCAAGTGCATCCATACCGTCTACTTGAATTCCTGGGATACCAGCAGCTGCTGCTTTTTGTGCTAATGTTTTTGCAGCGGTTTGTTTTTCCCGCGGTGTTGAAATGGCAAAACCATTATTTTGAATATAGAAAACTGCATTAGCGTGGTAAGCACCTGCAAAGTTGATTGCTTCATAAAAATCACCTTGAGATGAACCACCATCACCAGTGTATACAAACGTAACATTTTTACTATTGCGTTTTTTAAGACCTAAGGCAACACCGGCAGCTTGTACATATTGTGCCCCAATAATAATTTGTGGTGGCATTGCATGTAAATCTGCTGGATATAAATTACCTGCAACATGTCCACGAGACCATAAAAATGCTTCTTTCAATGGTAAGCCGTGTTGCACAAGTTGTGGTACGTCACGATAACCTGGAAACAGGCGATCTTCTTTTTCAAAAGCAAAGTGACTTGCTAATTGACTTGCTTCTTGTCCTGCAGTTGGTGCGTAAAAGCCTAGACGCCCTTGTCGGTTTAATGCAGTTGAACGTTGATCCAAAACGCGTGACCACACCATTTGTGTCATCAACGCAACTAATTCATCATCGCTTAAGTCAGGGATTAAATCTTTATTAACCACCTTACCGTCCTTGTCTAATGCCTGATACGTTGGAAAATCAGCATTGATCTCATCCAAAATCTTTTGGAAATCGATTACATTCTTTGCCATTTTATTATCCATTCCTCTCCTAAATAAATGACCCTAAGTATAACAGCATAATATTCTGTATTAGGTAATTCGTAAAACTTACATCACTAAGCTATCATTTATCTGAAATAAATACAACTAAGACGCTCACTAAATCACGAAATAAAAATTCGTTAAAACAGCTTAATATCAAATTATTTTTGTGAATTCCATCACATTTGTGAAGCGCTTTTAAAAATTCTAGATTTCATTTGACAAAAATCCAATTAATTGCTAATACAGCAAGATATTAAAAATGCGACAGTTACAGAAGTAACTGCCGCATTTATTTCTTTATACCCACTCAGAAGTGAATTTAATGTAAAGTCGTTTCGCAATTTCAATCACAATCAGGTAACCTATGATGATTAAAATGAACCAACCCCAATAATTCGCAGGTAACATCACAAAATCAAAAACACTTCGTAATGGGGATAAAACTAATACAAAACCTGTTACAATTGCTAAAAGACTAGTCAAAATAACTGGTAAGGAAGCCCGACTTTGAATAAAGGGTACTTTTCTAGTGCGAACCATATGAACAACTAAGGTCTGCGTCGTTAAACCGACTAAAAACCAGCCTGTTTGGAAAAGGCTTTGTTCTGCAACTGTATTTGCACCTAGAACAAACCACATTACCAAAAAAGTCAAAATATCAAAAATACTAGAAACCGGACCGATGGAAACGGTAAATTTAAACAAATCACCAATTTCCCAACGCACAGGTTTTACTAACTCTTCTTCATCTACATTATCCCAAGGAATTGTCAATTGTGCCATATCATAAATCAAATTTTGTACCAATAATTGCATCGAAAGCATCGGCAAGAAAGGTAAAAAAGCACTTGCTACTAAAATTGAAAAGACATTGCCAAAGTTTGAACTGATCGTAAACTTAATGTATTTCATCATGTTAGAAAAAACCCGACGGCCTTCAATGACCCCTGTTTCCAACACATTTAGGCTTTTTTCTAACAAAATAATTGAACTGGCATCTTTGGTGATATCGGCTGCTGTATCCACGGAGATACCAACATCAGCTTTTCTTAACGCTGGTGCATCATTAATGCCATCCCCCATAAAACCAACGGTGTGACCTTTTCGTTGAATGACTTCAATTAGCCGGGATTTTTGCATGGGATTTAATTTGGCAAATAAATTCGTTTCATCCACTTGCGCCATCAATTCTTCATCTGATAAAGCTTCAACATCTGTCCCTAACAAAATATTGGTAACACCAATGCCTACATCTTGGCAAACTTTTTTGGCAACGATAGCATTATCGCCGGTTAAAACTTTTACTGAAACACCGTGTGCATGTAGCGACTTAATGGCAGAAATCGCCGATTCTTTGGCTGGATCTAAAAAGCCCATAAATCCGATTAAGGTCATATCTTTTTCATCTGAAACCGAATAATTCGCATCACTGTGGGCATCTCTTTTCACCGCCACGGTTAAAACTCGCATCCCTTGTTCGTTCATCTTAATATTCACGTTGCGCATTTTTTCTCTTAATTCATCGTCTAAGAGAACAACTTCACCATCAATTTCAGCATATTTACAAACTTGTTCCATCTCTTCCACAGCACCTTTTGTTACCATGATTTGATGATTATCAGCTTTTACCACGACAGTTAACCGACGACGAGAAAAGTCAAAAGGAATTTCATCGATTTTAACGACATTTTCAAAAGGCAACTGGCAACTATTTTCTTCAAAATAATTTAAAACGGCAATATCCATCAAATTTTTCCAACCGGTTTGATAGTGAGAATTAAGATATGTCATGTTTAGAACAGCTTGATTTTCTTTTCCCATTGGATTTAAATGTTGCACCAAAACTACACGGTCTTCAGTGATTGTACCGGTTTTATCCGTACACAATACATCCATACTGCCTAAATTTTGAATAGAAGGCAACTCTTTTACAATGACTTTTTGTTTGGATAATGCAAGTGCACCTTTGGCTAAATTACTCGTCACAATCATCGGTAACATTTCAGGCGTTAGGCCCACTGCTACGGCAATTGCAAAAAAGAACGCAGAAGTCCAATCTCCTTTTGTTAGGCCGTTAATAAAAAAGACTACCGGAAATAAAACCATTACCATCCGTAATAACAACTTGCTAACCCGAGTCAAACCGATATCAAAAGCTGTTTTTCCACGTTTACTCGTTGCATTTTTGGCAATATCGCCAAAGAAAGTTTGTTGTCCCGTTTTTAAAATGATAATTTTTCCTTGACCACTTAATACATCCGTCCCCATAAATACTAAATCATCTAAGTCTAGTGCAGAAACATCTTCATCTTTTTTAACACCAGCTTCGACAAATTTTTCCACTGGCATTGACTCACCAGTCAAAGAAGATTGATTAACAAATAAATCCTTGGTCCAAATCAAAACAGCATCAGCTGGGATCATGTCACCTGTTGCAAGGGTCACGATATCGCCTGGCACCACTTCATCCATCGGAATTTCTTTGGTGAGCCCATCTCGTGTTACTGCGCAAGTATTTTCGATTAATTCCTTTAATTCTAAACTTGCTTTTTGAGAGCGATATTCTTGCACAAAGGTAATAATGACACTAGCTAAAATCATCACTATCATAACAATGGCTGCCTCATAATCCCTCGTTGCAAATGATACAATGGCCAAAGCCGCCAAAACCAAAACAAAAGGATCTTTAAAGGCTTCTAAAAACAAGAGCCAAGCAGGTGTCGGTTTTTGCGCATCTACCCGATTTTCACCATACTCTTCTAACCGTTTTCTTGCATCTTCAGAAGATAACCCGTTAATAGAGGTTCTCAGCTCCATAAATAATTCTCGTTCTGATAAAAGTGCTAATTTTTTTAATTCTTGTTCTTTTGTGTTTTTTGTAAATAACATGTTTTCTCTCCTTGCCACTAGGAAAGACTCCCGCTTCCCTAGCCATTTTTATTTAGTTTCTGTCGCGAGGGACTGGGGTGTTCCATGTCAATCAACCTTTCTGAACTTTATTTCAAATATTTAGCCGGCAAAGCGTAACCAAAAAAATCTGCTTACATCATTTTTGAAAAGACCACCCTGTCAAAAAGACTGCCTTGTCAAAAAGAAAAAACGCGTGCTCAACAATGAGCACGCGTTTAATAAGCGTATGTTCATGTTGAGCTTTAGCACTATAGGGCGTAGATAGCATCTGCTATCAGCTGCGTTATGAATAACCTTCACGATCATTCCTGTTCTACCAACTAAGAGTCTCTCGATTCTTTCGCGGCAGCAGCTTGTGTCCATATAGGAGCCTCACCTAACAAATATTTAATTATAGTCTACCAGCTAAAAGTTCCTCTCTTAGCTACAGCTAATATAACCCAGTGCAACAACAGTTGTCAACAATCAATGCGCAAAAAATTTCTGCTGCTACCAACTAAAGGCTGCATTTTCAGGAGAACGCATGGTGAATAATATAACAGTAAAAAAATGGGAATGCTGATCTAGCAGGGGTTAACTTCACAAAAACGCCCTTAACGTAAATTAACTACCATCTAAAAGTTATGCTGTTTTCAGTAAATTAATAGCCAGAGTACCTTCTACCATTTAACAGTTGGAAACTCTAGCTATTATTTATATTTTCACTGTTTATGACTACTTGGCTGTAATACTTTTACCTTTTACACTAAGATACATGCAGAAAAACGCCCATGCAGTTTGTTGCAGTGTATTGCCTGCACTTGCAAGCTCTTTCAACTCTGTTTCCAAATCCTCGCAACCTTCTATCAAGTTCAAGTCAGCCTCTATTAAAGCAGCATACGCAGCAAAGCGTGTTGAAATGTTGCTGAATTTTTTGAGACTTTGCTTGATTGCACTTAAATTTTTATTTGAGGCTGTGCTGTCTTTTGGCAGAACTGCGTCAAATAAAGTCATAGCGTATAAACTAAAACTTTCTACCATATTACTATTTGATTCCCATGTTTCTACAGCATACAACAATGCGCAATCCAACAGGGCAGTAATCTGCGTTGTAGATAAAGGGCAATCAGCATCACAATAGCTTTCTGTGTCCAAAAAGTAATTTTTTAGCTCTTGTCGCTGTTGCGTAATGCAATCATAAGTATAGATTGAACTGAAAATAAGTTTGTTTCCTGTTTGATACTGTTTAAGAAGTTTATCTAATGTAATTAATGTAATTTTCACGCCACTTCACCTTCCCACGCCTTAAAGAATGCTTTAAATGCTTTCTGTGCTTCACTTATTTCCAGTTCAATGTCTGCCACAAGGAACGTCCTTGCTAAAAATTTCATAGACTCTTGCTTATCCTTTGCAGATAAATAGGGCATAGCATCAAAAATAAGCAGCAAGCACATTTCATGTTCCTGTTGATTGAAAGCATTCAAGCAATTCATTGACACTTGCACATCTTGTGTTAAGTCCGACACTACTTCATGGATAGCAAGTTCTAACGGATAATACTCTGTTTTATTTTGCTGCTCTGCAAATAAAATACCATGGCCAGTACAGCGTAAATTTCTGTTTACCTCTGCAGTAAAGGCGGAGTCATTACCGTCTTGCCATTCATCAATAGTAATTTTCAGTGCATAGTCAAATATTGCATCCATATCAGTGTCGCAGTAAGACTCAGGTAATTCATTATAAATTTCTTTCAATACGTCTAGGCTATGCTCATACTGTTCAAGCCATAATTTTAAATAAAGTTCATAATCATTGCTTACGTTATACTGCTCTACCATGTTCACTACTGTATCGCTTGCTGTTGTCATTTTTCTTCCTCCTGTGATTGGCAACAAACAGAGGAACTGCTATAATAATCTTGTATTTGACTACAAGTAGACAGTTCAACTGTTAACTGTTGCTTGATTGCCAGAGTCGCCACTCTGGCTTTTTGTTTGATAATCAGCAGGAACTATTTAGTCCTGTCAAACAACGCAAAGTATAGAGGAACTATTTAGTCCTGTCAAGAGGTGAAAAGATGTTTTTTGCAGACACATTGAAAAAACTCAGAGGCAAGCGGGGTATTACTCAGAAAGAGCTTGCTTTGACGTTGGATGTTTCAGAGAGAACGGTAAGAAAATATGAATCTGGTGAAATGCAGCCCTCTACTGACAAGTTGCTGCAACTAGCAGAGCTTTTCAATGTTTCAGTAGATTACCTGCTGGGTAAGCCAGTCTCTGCAGAAGCCTTGCAGAGTTATGTCGCTGATCTATCCCCAGCAGAGCTACAAGCATTACAGGAGTTCATAAACCAGGAACTACAGAATGAACAATAAAACAATAAGCCAGAGTGATCCCCAGCAAGCATAATGCCTGTCTGTTGGAAACTCTGGCTTTTTTTATATCTACGGGAGCATCTACAGCATACTAACAACCAACTTACCTTGCTAACACATTTCTAAAATTTAATGTGTATTTATTTCTGGCACCACGTTTATATAAGCAAGGATGCCGCATTTTAACTCTATATTTCATTGTAGCTTAATAGAAAAATACAGTTAAACTATTATCTAGTGTAATCCTATTGCCTGCTACTGACTACACATAAAAAGCATTAAGCTACAATGATTTACTATCATAACCAGCTTTCAAAATTTACTGTGTGTATTGTGGAACTGCTTGGGGGTAGCTGAGAAAAGGGGTGCCTCCCCTGTGGGGGGGTATGATGACCAGCTCTTAGAAAGTTAAATCACTTAAATAGAACCCAACGTTAAATAACTGTTAAAAGAAGAATGAGCGTAATTGCAAAGTACAATAAAATGAATGTTTATTTAGTTTACATAATGTATCTAATGCGAAGCTAATAGATTAAACTTGCTTATAACAGCTTAGCAGCAACAAGTAACAGTATTCTCTACGGTAGTTACTGCTGTAATCAAATACAAAACTATGTATATTATTTTATTCTCTATGATAAACAGATACTTCACTGTTATCTATTGTATAACATTGCATTAATTATACAGTTTATCATAGTTAGAACGACAGCAATTAAATAACACATAAATTCAACCTATTAAAGACGGAGTAAACCTAGCAATGCCCACAGTTAGCAGTGCTATCCTTTTATAAAATGCGCCATACAAGAAAAGTGTCTGCTTAATGTTTGCAGAGTATCCTCTCTGTTCATCATCTGACTAACAGTAGCACACAAGTATTGTTACAGCAACAGTTAGCATACTTCTATAAACTGAAATGACTTCTGTTAAAAATCTGCATTGCCTTCAATTACAGCATGTCACGGTGACCCTTAATTGTGACACAACACGTACAAGGTTAAGACCCTTGCAAAAACTGCCCCGACAACAAAAAAATAACACAGCCCTTACAGTAATTAGCTGTAAAGACTGTGCTTTGTGATACTGTATTCTATTAACGCTTGCCTCGCATCCTGTTTCTGCTTGCGGATAGTCTGTCTTGCTCTGTAGTCACAGCAGGCGTGATAACTTTAGCAACTTCTCTATCATTGAAAAAGATATGTGTCTGCACAGTCTGCGGTGTTGTGCGTTCTCTATGTTCCACTGGTTCCTTGTCATCTTTCATAAAGTCAGAAACTGCCTTGGCAAAAGGAGCCATTCTGCTTTTATTTGAAAGTGGCACAACAGCTTCATCCCCTGCCTCACCAACACCAACAACAGATGGGCCAGTGAAGATACCACCAGTCGCATACCAGTCAATCCCAATACTTGGAATCTTGCCTTTTAGTGGATTGAAGGAGCCACTGATTCTAAAGTGTGGCAGTGGGATATGCGGAATAGAGATTGAAGGGAATTTTAATTTAAAGATAAAGGCGCTCTTAATTCTCTCAACAATATTAAGCACAGTATTTTTTGCGGCTTCAATTGGTCTAGTAATTGCAGACTTGATGCCATTCCAGACATTTGTTGCAATATTTCTGATACCATTGAAAACATTGGAAACTGTTGACTTAATACCGTTTACTACAGATGAAACTATAGATTTAGCGCCATTAATAGCTCCTGAGATTGCCGCCTTAATGCCATTCCAAACTGAAACAGTGACTGATTTAATACCGTTCCAAACAACAGAAGTAAGTGCTCTAATAGCGTTCCAAGCATTGCTGATTCCAGCAGTGAGAAACGTCCAAGCACCTGCAGCTATCTGCTTAATTCCAGCCCAAACACCTGACCAGTCACCCGTAAACAGGCTGCTAAACACTTTAATGGCACCCAAAATTACATTCAGCGCACCTTGAAAAATTGTTTTAATATTTTCCCATACAGTTTGAATCACCACTTGAACCGCCGGCATTATAAACTCAATAATACTTGCTATAATGCTAAACGCATTCTTTACTGCTTCAATAATTGTCTGACCGTTAGCTTGCCAGAAGGCTGTTAGTTGCCCTACAATACTTTGAATAAATGTAATTGCATCTTGCAAAATGGGTACGGCCACATCTTTAATAGCGTTAAAAACCCGTACAAAACTATTAAAAACAGAATTATCACCGCTAAAAATCCCTGTCCAATATTCAACCAACGCAGCTATATAACCTTTAATACCTTCAACAACTGCGCCAAAAATTGTGCTTGCTTCTTCTGTTTTAAGAAAGCCACCGACAAACTCCGTAATTTTAGCAATGACAGGCTGCAAAAACTCTACTGCTGCAGAAAGCCCAGTTTGCAGTGCTTCAAAGGCAGTCTTTGCAATTGGTGTCAGCTTCTCAAATAGCGGTACCATAGCTTTTAGTCCCGCTTCCATGCCACTGCCAATGCTTGCGAAGATGTCTGCAAGTCCCATGCCTGTTACACCTTGGATAAATGCGTCAAAACCCTTTATCACTTCTGCTACACCACGTATAACAGCAGTTTTCATGATTTCAATGCTCGTGCCAATTCCTGCGGTTGAGTCTTTGGCAATAGTGCTGAGTGCTTTTAGCCCTCCGCCGCCTTTTTCGTTCAGATTGATCAGCGCTGACTGAAACTTTTCAACAGAAATACTGCCATCTGATAGACCTGACTTGAATTGACCAGTAGTAAGGCCCATTTGTTTTGCTAAAGCATTCAACGCAGGCCCAAGACCGCCATCAATCATTGAATTCCATGTCTCAGCGTCTACTTTACCGTTAGAAAATGCTTGGGATAGTTGAACAATAGAGTTTTCTACTTGTGCGGTAGTACCACCAAAGCCCAGTATGCCGTTGTTCAGCGCAGCAAAAAGTTTCTGTGATTTTCCAATGTCGCCCGTGCTAGAAGCTAACAGTTGTACTCCTTTCACAGCGCTATCCAAGCTAGTAGGCAGCCCTTTAATGCTGCCGCTTAAATCTTCCATCATTGCCTTACTTGCTTTTGCGGAAAATCCCATATTTTCAAAGACTCGCTGACTGTTATTCAGTGTGTCTATACGTGATATGGCTCCGGAAACACTACCCTTAACCATATCAACTGCTGCAGAAACGCCTTTGATTGCTAAGCCATAGGTACCTGCTTTTGCCAAGCTCTTGCCAAAATTACCTACTGCCCCTGTTAGCTTTGAGAAGGGGCTGGCTTTAGCTACTTGCTGAAAGTTGCTTGTTGTCTGCTTAGTTGACCGACTTACGTTTTGTAGCGCGGTAGACACTTGTGAAGTGTCTACTCTTATATCAAATTTGATGCTACTTACAGCCATCTGATTTAGTTTACCTCTTCCATATAATCAGCCAGCTTGTTGAGACTACCTTTTTCTCTCATATTCACATTAAGTGCTGTATATACAGCTTCTAATAGTTCATTCATACTATATTTTTTAAAATTCTGTTTAACTTGCTTTCTTGAAATGTAAGAACAATCTGCCAATAACCCCACATAAATCCACGTATAAATATGACGTTTTTCTAATTTTTCCGGCTTAAACAAAGAAGGCAACTTAATTCCTTGCTGTTCAGCCACAGAAAAACTTTGTAGTGGATATTTCAGTTTCACTAACTCACCATCCAAATAAAACATGCTAACACCTCCGTTTTTTCTGCAACACAAAAAGCCCCCTGCAAGGCGCAGCAATAAGCTGCAAATGCAAGGGGCAATTTCCGCTGTTTTTATTCTGATTCAAAAAAGGAAAGAAAACTATGACAGTATAGTGCTGAAAACAGCACTATTAAACGTTGTTTAGCTTCAATTCTTAGCATTTTAGTATTGTTGTTTAACTGTGAAAAACAACGTTTAATAGCACTGCCATCTTCATAAACAGATGGCTGCACTAACTACTGTCCTTCTTTATTTTTACTGCTACTACAAAAATAGCGGCAACTGAGATAAGCAAAGCTGTAGAAGCTAGCATAATTTTCAGCAATAAAGCCAAAGTACTATAAAACTGCTGAAGATAATAACTGATCTATTCACCTTTTTTTAGCCCTCGTTTTTCTTCAAAAGTTTGAGGTGGCTCTAACTGATTAGCCTCAATTTTTTCTTCAAGCTTACCGTTATCAATGCCATATTTTTTCATTACCACATCTAGATCAATGACAGACTCTTGTTTTTTTAGCGTTACGTCAATGCTATCTTTTACCAGAAGACCTGTACTTTGATAAACTAAAGCCGCAGCTTTTGCTCTTGCGCTGTCACCACCGTTAGTTAAAAGATCCTCAACAGCTGTCACAGCTTTTGGCAGGAGACTCATTGCTCTTATCCGCTCTATCTTAATAATTTCCTTCTGGATCTCTGGCTCCCGCAGCCAACGGTGAAGTGTACGTCGTGAAACGCCAACTTCTGCAGCAATTTGTTGCAAAGATGCCCGGCCGTCTGGGTCAGTGTAAAGCTCAATAAATTGCTTTTGTTGCGTAGTCGGGCTGTTGCTGTTAACTAAATTCTGCAACGTCACTGCTTACCTCCACTGTGAGCTGCATTGTAGTTTGCCGCATAAGCAGCATCATTAATTGCCCGTTGCTTAGCCAGTGTTTCCTTCACCGCCGGACTATGCCGTTCAATGCGCTCCCAGACGGTACTGAAATAATACCTTGGGCAATACTGCGCAACGGCATTAGTGCGGTACATTAAGCTGTGATAATCTGAAGTGATGGCCACATACAGTTCATCAATATCCGCTGTGTTTGCAGCTGTCTCAAATGTATCCTCAATCTTACGCAGTTTGTCAGTTTGCTGGCTTTTCAACTTGTGCAAGTCTGCTTCAATCTCACGCAACTTTTCAGAAAGAAACTGTTCTTTATAGCGCTCAAACTCCTGCTGTTCTGTTCGCACCTGTTCCTGTGTTTTTGCAGTGTGTTTTGCTTCTGCAAAGCCTGCGGAAGCTGTCAGAAAGGCTGCAAATCCCTTGCCAGTGTAATCTGGCTTTTCTTCTCTGCCATACTTGAATGCTTCAGCCTGTTGTAACTCCTGTTTCAGTTTGGCTTCATGCGCCTTCATTTCCTTCACAGTTCCTTCAAGAGAGGTTAACCGCTTCTTCAATCTGATTGCAATTTCTACATCCATTTTCAAGTACTCTGGATCAGTCAGCTTTTCCGCTTCTGCCTGTTTATTAGTGAAGAAGTCAAATAATCCCATATTATTCTGCCTCCACAATTGTAATTTGTAAGCCGTCTTTCGCTACTGGCTTTTCATCTGGCTTCTCTACCTCAGGCACTGGGCTGCCATCAAACAGTGTAACTTTCACTTTCTGGCGGAAGTTTGCCAACTGAGTGCGTGCTTCATCAATTTCAAGCTGCTTTTTCATAGCTGCATCATATATTTACTTAAAAAACAGTGACTTCATTGCGATTTTATCCAATTCAAGGCGTGGCTTTGTTTTGAATTACGAGAAAAAGTTCCCTCATATTATTGCTGGTTTGAAGCAATTTATTGGCGACTATGGAATTAAAAACAACATTCAAATCACGATTGACCATATGTACCATCAACTATTTCTTATCATTACTTTACTGCCTCAAGTTTTGGAATATTGGCAGTTTAAAACCCGAACGTTAATTTTATCCGACGTTTCTTTAGCACATCCCCACTACTTACAAAAAAAGTTACAACAGCATTTTATTAACCAAACCGATTTCGAACTAATCGACTGTGTCAATACACATCACCAAAAGATGCACGAACAATTTGAAGCTTATGATTTAATCATCTCAACCTTCTCGCCGCAAGAAATGTTTGGTCATCTTCCCATCGTGACGATTAAACCGATACCTGATTTTCACGACTTTCTTAAAATCGAGTCGGCTTTACAACAAGTAACTGCCCACAAACATTCTGCCTAAGGGAATTTCTCTTAATTTTTCCTCTTTTGAAAAATAACAACCTAACAAATTAGGACCAAAAGCCATGGTGGCTTTTGGTCCTAATTTGTTAAAACTTTTTATATCCCTTCATTATTTTTTGTAAAATACGCAACAATAGCATTTAAAATTCGCTCACTCGCTTTTCCATCGCCATATGGATTTTTCGCCTGAGCCATTTTTTTATATGCCTCTTGACTGGTTAAAAGATTTTTAGCCGCTTCATAAACTTGCTCTTCATCAGTCCCCACTAAGCGCAACGTTCCAGCTTTTATTCCCTCTGGTCGCTCCGTTGTATCCCGCAACACCAAAACCGGTACCCCAAGTGAGGGGGCTTCTTCTTGCACCCCACCAGAGTCGGTCATAATCAAATAACTTCTAGCAGCAATATTATGAAAATCCACTACATCTAGTGGTTCAATTAACGCCACATTTGCCAAATCCCCCAGCTGTTTTCGTGCATTTTGTCGTACTAATGGATTTTTGTGCATCGGAAAAACAATCGAAACTTCAGGAAATTCCGTGGCTAAGCGGCGCAATGCATGAAATACCGATGCCATTTTATCCCCTAAGTTTTCCCGTCGATGCATGGTAACTAGGATCTGTTTTTTATCTGCTGAAAGTGCAGGATGCCCATATTCTTTTTTCAGCGTATATTTCATGGCATCAATTGCTGTATTACCCGTGATATAAATATGATCAGATAAATGATGCTCTTGTTGCAAATTCTCCGCACTGGTGGCAGTCGGCGCAAAATAAAGATCACTTAAAACATCCGTCAACTGACGGTTGGCTTCTTCTGGATAAGGCGAATATTTTTTATAAGTTCTTAATCCGGCTTCGACGTGACCAATTGGAATTTGCTGATAAAAAGCGGCAGTTGCCGCAGCAAACGTTGTTGTAGTATCCCCGTGAACTAACACGATATCTGGTCGTGCTTGTTTTAACACTGGCTGTAATTCCAATAAAACTTTGGTCGTAATATCAGTCAACGTCTGCCCGTTACTCATAATATCCAAGTCAAAATCCGCTTTTAACGAAAAGATTTCCATCACTTGATCTAGCATTTCACGATGCTGTGCTGTTATAGTGACAATTGATTCAAAACGCGTATCTTTTTCCAGCGCTTTAATAACTGGTGCCATCTTAATCGCTTCTGGTCGTGTACCAAAAATCGACATGACTTTGATTGTCATTTTATCCCCTCTTTCAAAAAAAATAATAAATTTCGATCACAAATAACATCTAATCCTTCGTCTTCATTCTAGCATAACCTGTAACAAGATGAAAAAAACCACGACTGTCGACAGTCGTGGTTAAAATACTACTTAAATCGTATCGCCATTAAAAATAGAGTTTTTCACAATCACATAATCGACTTTGCGAATTGCTTCTAAGTCTTTGCCGCCCGCATAAGAGATCGATGACTGTAAGTCCTGTTTCATTTCCACCAAGGTATCTGCAAGCTTACCTTTGTAAGGAATCCAAATTTTCTTACCTTCTACATTTTTCTTTTCACCTTTTTGAAATTCAGAAGCACTACCAAAATATTCCTTCAAGACAACACCGTCTTGTACTTTGGTTTCCCCTGGAGATTCTTCATGCCCAGCAAACAGCGAGCCAATCATAACCATGGTAGCACCAAAACGAACGGATTTTGCAATATCTCCGTGGGTTCTAATTCCGCCGTCGGCAATGATTGGTTTTCTGGCCGCTTTTGCACACCAACGCACAGCTGCTAATTGCCAGCCCCCTGTACCAAAGCCTGTTTTAATTTTAGTGATACAAACTTTACCTGGTCCAATTCCAACTTTAGTTGCATCCGCACCAGCATTTTCCAATTCACGAACTGCTTCTGGTGTTCCCACGTTACCGGCAATGACAAATGTCTCTGGCAATAAACGTTTAATGTGTTGAATCATTTCAATCACAGCATTAGCATGCCCATGGGCAATATCAATTGTAATGTAGTCTGGCACTAGATTTTCTGCTGCCAATTCTTCAACAAAAGTGTACTCATGAGGTTTTACGCCAACACTAATTGACGTAATCAAGTTACGACTTTGCATTTTTTTGATAAAAGGAATACGGGCATCTTCATTGAAACGATGCATAATGTAGAAATAGCCATTTTCAGCTAAAAATTCCGCGATATTTTCATCGATAATCGTCTGCATATTAGCAGGTACTACCGGCATTTTAAACGAGTGCTTCCCTAAGGTTACCGTTGTATCACACTCGGAACGAGAACTTACGATACATTTATTTGGAATCAGTTGAACATCTTCATAATCAAAAACTTTCATATCAAACATAATGAATAGCCTCCATTTGTTTATTTGGGTCACATTTTTTGCGCCCTATGTAATTTAGCCCATCTTATTCAGAAATGCAACAGAATAATCGTAAATATTTTCTTAAAACACAAAAATCGTTCGGAAATTCCGAACGATTATCGTTTTCACGCTATTTATTATCAGAAATTATAATTAATTTATGGCAAATCATTTCCTGCTGCTAAATAAATGTCATACCAATCTTCTTTTGCCATTACCACATCACTAGCTTTGGCGATTTCTTCAATTCGTTGCGGATTCATAGTACCAGCAATCACTTGCATATTGGCCGGATGACGTAAAATCCAGGCTGACGCAATACCAGTTGGTGTCGTATTATACTTTTCAGCCATTTCTGTTAATTTTTTATTTAATTCAGGGAATTTCTCGTTACCAATAAAGACCCCTTCAAAAAATCCATACTGATAAGGTGACCAAGCTTGAATTGTCATATCATTCAACCGTGAAAATTCCAAAATACCATCGTCGTGATCAACACTACGAGAATCTGTCATATTCACATGTAAGCCAAAATCAATCATGCCCGTATGCATAATTCCAAATTGTAATTGATTGGCAACTAAGGGTTGGCGCACATATTTTTTTAACAATTCGATTTGGCGTGAGTATTGATTGCTGACCCCAAAATATTTTACTTTACCTTCTGACTCCAATTGATCAAAAGCTGCCGCTACTTCTTCTGGCTCCATCAATGTATCTGGGCGATGTAGTAATAGTGCATCTAGATAGTCGACATTTAAGCGTTTCAAGCTTTTTTCTACTGAAGATATGATATGTTCTTTTGAAAAATCAAACATTTTACCTGGGACAATGCCACACTTACTTTGGATAAACATATCTTCTCTTTTATAGCCGGTTTTAGCAAAAGCTTCTGCAAAAATTTCTTCGCATTTTCCTTGCCCGTAAATATCCGCATGATCAAAAAAGTTGATGCCATTTTCTACGGCTGCGTGAATCACCGCGACAGGATCTTTGGCCTCAGTAATTCGCATACAACCTAAGACGACACTAGAGACACCTAATTCATTTGGTCCAAAGTTAACTTGTTTCATCTTGTAACCTCCAAATTTGCAAATATAATTCATTAAAAATTGCTTCCTGTTAAATTTTAACACAACTTAGAGAAAACGCTAACAACTTAATTTAAAAAATCCTCCACAAATAAAAACAGCAGACAAGACAAACATTTTGTCCCACCTGCTGTTTTACAAACATATATCCTGCTGTTGTTCTGAATTTATTTGAATGCTCTTGCGCCAATATCCTTGCGATAAAACATTTGCGGCAAGTCCATTTGAGCTAGCGCTTCATAAACCTCATCGCGGGCCGTTTTCAAATCGCTAGCTTGGGCTGCGACTAAGAAAATTCTACCACCGGCTGCGACTAAGTTTTCAGCTTTTTTAGCTGTCCCAGCATAATATAATTCTGTCTTTTCAGTTGTAGTTTGTGGCAATACCATACCTTTTTGATAATCGCCAGGATAGCCTTGTGCGGCAACGACTACCCCAAATGCTGCCTGATCATGCCACGTCACCACCGGTTTTGTCCCTTTTAAAAGTGCCGTAATAATATCTGCTAAACTAGATTTTAAGCGCGGTAAGACAACTTGTGTTTCTGGATCACCAAAGCGTGCATTAAATTCGATTACTTTGGCCCCATCTTTTGTCGCTATTAAGCCAGCATACAAAATTCCAGTAAAAGGTGTGCCGTTTTTTACCATGCCATAAGCCGCAGGTTCCAAAATTTCTTTAACTGCCTTTGTCACCATTTCATCACTGATTTGCGGTACAGGGGAATATGCACCCATGCCGCCGGTATTTGGTCCTTTATCTCCGTCATAGGCGCGTTTATGGTCTTGGGCAATAACCATAGGATAGACTTCTTCATTTTTAACAAACGCCAATAAGGAAAATTCTTCTCCAGCTAAAAATTCTTCGACGACTACCTTAGCACCACTTTCACCAAAACGATTTCCCTCTAACATGTCGGCTAACGCCGTTAGTGCTTCTTCTATTGTTTCAGCTACGACTACACCTTTTCCAGCCGCTAATCCATCAGCTTTAATGACAATTGGGGCACCTTTTTCCTCAACGTAAGCCGCCGCTTTTTGATAATCAGAAAAAGTTTTATAAGCTGCGGTTGGAATCTGATTATTTACCATAATTTGTTTGGCGAAATCTTTTGAACTTTCAATCTGCGCTGCCTTTTGATTCGGACCAAAAATTAGTAAACCTGCCTTTTGAAAATCATCGACAATCCCTCTTTGTAGCGGGGCTTCAGGCCCAACAAAAGTCCACGTAACATTTTCTTTCTTAGCAAAGTCAATGAGTTTTTCATGCTCGTTTTCTGCAATGGCAACAGTTATTATCCCATCTTGCTTCATCCCTGGATTTCCCGGAGCACAAAATACCTGTTCCACTTTTTCATCTGCTAACAATTTCTTAGCAATGGCGTGTTCACGACCACCGCCACCAATAATAAATAATTTCATTTTAATATCCTCTCTTAGTGACGGAAATGACGAACATCCGTGAAGACCATTGCAACACCGTATTTATCCGCCATGTCAATTGATTCTTGATCACGAATACTTCCACCCGGTTGTACAATTGCCTTAATGCCATGCTCTGCGGCAAATTCCACTGAGTCTCCCATTGGAAAATATGCATCACTGGCTAAAACTGCACCGTCCATTTTGCCAGCATTTTCTGCTTGCGCAATTGCAATTTTAACAGAACCAACACGATTCATCTGACCGGCACCAATCCCAACGGTTTGATGTTCATTTGCCAACACAATTGCATTTGATTTTACATGTTTTACGGCCTTCCAGGCAAAAGCTAAAGCATTTAACTCCTGGGCACTTGGTTGTCTTTTAGTGACCACTTTAAAATCATTTACCTCTTCTTTTATTACATCTTGATCTTGCAGGAGTAATCCACCTAAAACGGAAACTTTTTCTGGTAATTCAGCTTTATTGACTTCACTAAAATCTAGTGTCATTAAACGAATATTTTTCTTACTACTTAACAATTCTAAGGCATCTGTAGCAAAGCTTGGAGCAATAATAATTTCCAAGAATAATTTGTGCATTTTTTCAGCGGTCGCCAGATCTACCTTTCGATTTAAAACAATGATTCCTCCAAAAATAGAAACTGGATCGGCATCATAGGCAAAATCATAGGCCTTTACAATGGTATCAGCTGAGCCGATGCCACAAGGATTCATATGTTTTAGCGCTACTACCGTTGGCTCTTTAAACTCTCTTACGATCCGAATTGCTGCATCGGCGTCTTTAATATTGTTATAAGACAGCTCTTTACCATGAAGTTGTTTGGCTTGCGCAATCGAGTAGCTGACCGGTAATGCATCGGCGTAAAAAGCCGCCTCTTGATGAGAATTTTCCCCATAACGCAAATTTTGTTTCAAATCATAAGTTAAAGTTAACTTTTCTGGCTCTTTTTCTGCCACAAGCTCTGTCATAAAGCCTGCAATCAACGCATCATAAGCAGCCGTATGTCGAAAAACTTTTGCGGCTAATTTTTGTCTGGTTGCAAAAGTTGTCTTCCCATTTTCTTTAATTTCGGCTAAAACTTTCCCGTAATCTAACGGATCAACCACAACCGTTACAAATTCATGGTTTTTAGCAGCTGAGCGCAACATACTGGGCCCACCAATATCAATATTTTCAATGGCATCTTTTGTCGTTACATCCGCTTTTAAAATAGTTTCTTTAAAAGGATAAAGATTGACCACTACCAAATCAATTGGCTGAATATTATGGTCTGTCATAGCTTTGACGTGTTCAGTATTATCACGACGACTTAATAGCCCGCCGTGAATAAGAGGATGTAATGTTTTAACCCGACCGTCCATCATCTCTGGAAAATGAGTTACTTCTTCAATTCCAATTGTCGCAATACCAGCTTTTGTAAGGGCATTTTGCGTGCCGCCAGTCGAAATAATTTCCCAGCCAGCCTGTAGTAATCCTTCTGCCAGTTCTACGACACCAGTTTTATCGGAAACACTGATTAAAGCTCTTTTCATTTCATAAACTCCTCTTAATTGATTTTTATTCCGTAATAGGTATTAAAGTGTAACGATTGCCAAGTCTTTATTGCTGCCCCTGTACAATTTGTTTTAAAACGGTGGGGTATAATTGATGCTCGGCTTGGTGAATTTTGGCTTCCAAACTGGTCAGATCATCATCTAAAATTAAAACAGGAACTTGGGCAATAATCGGACCAGTATCCACACCGGCATCAATGTAATGTACCGTTACCCCCGTTACTTTGACGCCATAATCATAGGCATCTTTGATGCCGTTAAGACCAGGAAAAGCCGGTAGTAATGACGGATGGATATTAATAATTTTTTTAGGAAAAGCCGCCAAAAGTTGGGGGCCGATAATGCGCATATAACCCGCCAAAACGATTAAATCAATTTTTTCTTGCTGCATTAACGCTAACAGCGCTTTTTCATAATCCTTTTTACTTGGAAAGTCTTGAGGACTAAATTGAAACGTTGCAACCCCAATTTTTTGGGCCCGTTCCAGCACAAAAGCATTTTTTTTATCACTAAAAACGAAGGCGATTTCCGCTGCTACGCTTTCTTTTTGAAAATAATCGGCAATAGCAGCAAAATTACTCCCATTCCCAGAAGCTAAAACTGCAATCCTCATTTTTTTTCCTCGTGGATCGTAAGTAAAGGCGTGTCTTTTGTTTTTTCGACAATTCGACCAATTTCATAACAAGGTTCATTTAAAGCTGCTAAAATCTGCTTAACTTGTTCCACTTTTTCGGGACTTACTGCCAATACCATACCAATTCCCATATTGAAAATTTCAAACATTTCAGCGTGATTGATTTTGCCATAATCTTCCAACACGTCAAAAATTGGTAAAACTGGCCAGGTACCTTCTGTAATTTCAACAGCAACATTTTCCTTTAACATCCGCGGAATATTTTCTACAAAACCGCCACCGGTAATGTGGGCAATGCCGTTCACCAAATTTTCTTTTACTAGCGGGAGGATTGATTTCACATAAATTTTAGTTGGGGTTAAGAGAACTTCGCCTAACGGTTTATCCCCTAGCGCAGCAATCTTTTTAGCTTCACTTAAATTATGTTCGGTAAAGAAAATTTTTCGAACGAGCGAAAAACCGTTTGAGTGAATTCCGGTTGAGGGCAATCCTAACAAAATATCGCCTGCTTTGATATTTTCGCCAGTTACTATTTGACTTTTTTCGGCTACACCTACTGCAAAGCCAGCTAAATCGTATTCATCTGTTGCATACATACCTGGCATTTCAGCAGTTTCACCACCAATTAAAGCCGCACCAGCTTCAAGACACCCGTTTGCCACACCTGCAACTACTTGTTCCAAGCGAGCAGGTTCGTTTTTGCCAGTTGCCAAATAATCTAAGAAATACAAAGGTTCTGCTCCTTGCGCAACGATATCATTTACACACATCGCCACACAATCAATACCAATAGTGTCGTGTTTATCCGCTTTAAAAGCTACCATTAGTTTAGTCCCGACACCATCAGTCCCGGAAATTAAAACGGGTTCTTTTACACCTAAGCTACTTAAATCAAAACAACCACCAAAACCACCTAGCGCACCCATCACACCTAGACGTTCCGTTTTTTTCACATGTTTTTTGATTCGCTCTACTACTTCATACCCAGCGTTCACATCAACGCCAGCTTTTGCATATGCATTGGCCACTTATTTTCGCTCCTTTTATTTAGAAAAATGAAGTTTGTTCTTTTAATGAAGCCTGATATTTTTCTTGGTAATCGTATAAAGGGGTTGGATAGTCCCCGTTAAAATAGGCCATACATAAACCGCCATATGGGGCATCAAAATCTAATCCAATGGCGTTAATCAAACCCTCTTCGCTTAAATAACTTAACGAGTCGGCTCCTATCACTTGACGAATTTCTTCTACCGAATGATTGGCCGCAATTAATTCTTTTCTTGTTTGAATATCAATGCCATAAAAACAAGGATATTTTAAAGGTGGTGAAGCAATTCTGACGTGCACTTCCTTGGCACCAGCTTCTTTTAGTAAATCCACAATCCTGCGGCTGGTAGTTCCTCTTACAATCGAATCGTCCACCATAATTACCTTTTTACCAGCAACTACTCCTCGAACAGCTGATAATTTCATCCGCACTCCTTGCTCTCTTAATTCTTGAGTTGGTTGAATAAACGTGCGGGCTACATATTGATTTTTCACCAATCCCAGTTCATAAGGAATACCTGAAGCTTCTGCATAGCCACTAGCAGCTGATAAAGAAGAATTGGGCACACCAATGACCATATCGGCTGCTACTGGTGCTTCTTTGGCTAAATTTCGCCCCATATTTTTTCTTGCTGTGTGAACATTTACTCCGGCAATATTGGAATCTGGTCGCGCAAAATAGACATATTCCATCGAACAGATAGCATGTTGGGTATCTTTAGTGAAATGTTCGATTTTAACCCCATCATCATTAATGATGATAATTTCTCCGGGTTGTACATCACGAACAAATTCTGCCCCGCTAACTTCTAAAGCACATGTTTCAGAGGCCACCACATAAGCCCCGTTTTTCATCTTCCCGATGGCCAAAGGACGAAACCCATTGGCATCAAGCGCTGCAATCATGCAGTCTTCCCGCATTAAAATGTAGGCAAAACCGCCTTTAACTTGGTTTAACGCTTCTTTTAATTGATCCAACCACGTTTCTTTTTTACTCCGCCGAATCAGATGCATTAAAATTTCAGTATCAGAATTAGAATGAAAAATCGCGCCATCACGTTCTAATTCTGTCCGTAAACTACAAGCATTGGTCAAATTACCATTGTGGGCAAGACCGACAGAACAGTCATAAAATTTAAACAAAAAGGGTTGGATGTTATCAACGCTACCATTACCGGCCGTCGCATATCGCACGTGGCCAATCGCCGCATTTCCTTTTAATTGTGCGAGCTGTCTATCGTCTTTAAAAACTTCAGACAATAACCCCAATTCACGATAGCCGTACAATTTGCCGGCATCGTTTGAAACAATTCCCGCTCCTTCTTGACCGCGGTGTTGCAAACTATGGAGACCAAAATAAGTGACACGCGCAGCGTCTGGGTGACCCCAGACGCCAAAAATGCCACATTCTTCATTCAAACTTTTTACTTCATAAGACATGGAATTGCTTCCTCCCAAAGTTCTTTGGCAGTGTGCGTTGCAACTGCAATGTTGCCGTCATTTGCATTAATTTTAATTTTTCCATCATTAGTGACTGTCCCAATCAAAGTTGCTTTATCTTTTGCTAACATTTCAAAATCTTTTTGAGCTGTCTTTTTCACTGATAAAACAAAACGAGATTGTGTTTCTGAAAATAAGTTTTCTTTTGGCATTGAAACATCAACTGAAATTCCCAAACCATTTTTAAACGTGCACTCGGCTAACGCAATCGCCAAACCACCCTCAGCACAATCATGTGCACTGACTACAAGTCCTTTTTGAATAGCATTTAAAACCAAAGCTTGATTGGCTTTTTCATTTGCTAAATCAAAATTCATAAGTCTACCTTCAATTAGACCTTTTTGCATTTTTTGGATTTCAGTTCCGTTAAAATCAGCAAACGTCTCCCCCACAAGATAAATTAAGTCATCTGCGTCCTTAAAGTCTTGGGTAGTAATATTTTTACTATCAGCAATTAAACCAACCATTCCAATCATTGGCGTTGGATAAATTGCTTTGCCGTCTGTTTCGTTATATAAAGAAACATTCCCCGAAATAACCGGCGTATCCAAAGTGCGGCAAGCTTCGCTGATTCCATCAGCTGAGGTCCATAGTTCCCAAAATCCTTCTGGTTTGTCTGGCGAGCCATAATTTAAGCAATCGGTAATCGCAAGTGGCTGTCCACCACTTGCAACAATATTTCGTGCCGCTTCGGCAACGGCAATTTGTCCGCCAATTTCTGGGTTCAAATATAAATAGCGCGCATTACAATCCGTCGTCATCGCCAAAGCCTTTTTTGTCCCACGTACCCGTAAAACAGCAGCATCACTTCCTGGTGCTACTACGGTATTCGTACGTACTTGTGAATCATAAGTTTCATAAATCATTTTTTTAGAAGCAATAGTAGGTTGTTGTAAAAGTTGTAATAAAGTAGCCGTAGCGTCTTCTACTACTGGCGTAAAATCAGCCATTTTCGCAAATTCTTTGATTCGCGCTGGTTCTGCGTATGCTTTATGATAGGTCGGTGCCTCTTCTGCTAGCGCATCGACAGGTAAATTCGCTACTTCAACACCACGATGATACAAACGAT
Source organism: Enterococcus montenegrensis (assembly GCF_029983095.1). NCBI lineage: Bacteria > Bacillati > Bacillota > Bacilli > Lactobacillales > Enterococcaceae > Enterococcus > Enterococcus montenegrensis. The sequence goes on along the minus strand of NZ_CP120467.1, from coordinate 1,161,137 downwards.
ATAAACCATCATCAGTTACTTCACCAATCGTGACTGCATCTAACTCATATTTACTAAAGAGCGCTTCAACTTCTTTTTCATGTCCTTTTTTCACACAAATTAACATGCGCTCTTGTGATTCAGATAACATCATTTCATAAGGGGTCATACCCGTTTCCCGTTGTGGTACATCATCTAAATATAGTTTTAAACCAGAACCAGCTTTTGAAGCCATTTCTGAACTGGAAGATACCAGACCGGCCGCCCCCATATCCTGAATGCCAACTAAAATATCTTGGTGTTCTAAAATTAGTTCTAGACAAGCTTCTAGCAATAATTTTTCCATAAACGGATCGCCTACTTGAACAGCTGAACGTTGTTGTTCTTGGCCTTCAACAAATTCTTCTGAGGCAAAGGTTGCGCCGTGAATACCATCACGTCCTGTTTTGGCCCCCACGTACATAATTGCATTTCCGACACCTTTAGCTTGGCCTTTTTGAATATCTTTGTGCTCAATTAACCCAACGCACATAGCATTAACTAACGGATTGCCTTCATAGCAAGGATCAAAGGCTACTTCGCCGCCGACAGTCGGGATTCCAATACAGTTACCATAACCTGAAATTCCAGCGACCACTTCTTCTAATAAATATTTTGTGCGGGAATTATTCAGCTCGCCAAAACGCAAAGAATCTAAAACTGCAATCGGACGTGCTCCCATACTAAAAATATCGCGAATAATTCCACCAACCCCGGTAGCTGCGCCTTCATAAGGTTCAACAGCTGACGGATGATTGTGACTTTCCGCTTTAAAAACAACCGCTTGGCCATCACCAATGTCAACAATCCCAGCACCTTCACCAGGTCCTTGTAAAACTTGGGGTCCACTAGTTGGAAATTTGCGTAAAACGGGCTTTGAATTTTTATAAGAGCAATGTTCACTCCACATGACAGAAAAAAGACCAGTTTCAGTATAATTAGGTAAGCGCCCTAAAATATCTTCTGAAATCATCTGATATTCTTCATCAGTTAAGCCCCACTGCGCGTAAATTTTACGCTCTTTTATTTCTTGTGGTGTTGGTTCACTTATTTTCATCATTATTTAACTGGCACCTTTCCAAAATTTTTCAAAATTGAGGCAAAAAAACGACGACCATCTATTGAACCTAATAATTCTTCCATCGCACGTTCTGGATGGGGCATCATTCCCATAACATTACCAGCTTCATTACAAATGCCAGCGATATTTGCCATACTGCCATTCACATCTTCTTCATACGTAAAAACAATTTGATTATTGGCTTTTAATTTTGCTAATGTCTTTTCATCGCAGATATAATTGCCTTCCCCATGAGCGACGGGGATTTTGATTACCTCATCGTTTTCATATTCAGAAGTAAATTTTGTTTGATTGTTCACCTTTAAAGGTGTCGTCTTGCAAACAAAGTGTAACGACTTGTTCCGAATTAGAGCCCCCGGTAACAAGCCCGCCTCTGTTAACACTTGAAAACCATTACAAGTGCCAAATACAGGCTTTCCTTCTTCGGCAAATCGTTTCACTTCAGCCATAATTGGTGAAAAACGAGCAATTGCACCACAGCGCAAGTAATCACCATATGAAAATCCCCCAGGTAATAACACACCGTCAAAACCCGCTAAAGAATTAACATCATGACGGACATATTCGGCTTGTGATCCCATTATATCTTTAATCGCCCAAAGCATATCCATATCACAGTTAGAGCCGGGAAATACAATTACGGCGAATTTCATATTAAACTTCCTCCATTGCAGTAATTTCGTAACGATAAGTTTCCATGTTGACATTAGCAAGTAACTTGTCACAAATATTTTCAATCATTTCCTCAACGGGTCGATCGCCTTTAGCTACTTTAATTTCAAAATATTTTCCGATGCGAATCTCATCAATTTCTTCATAACCCATACGATGAACGGCACCTTTAACTGCTTGCCCTTGTGGATCTAAAACTGATTCTTTGTACGTTACATAAACTTTTACGAAATACATGCTATTGCTCCTCCACTAAAAATTGATTTTCTAAACGCTTTAAAACTTCTTCATAAACAGGAACCAAATCCCCTAAATCACGTCGGTAAATATCTTTATCTAAATGTTCATTGGTTGCCAAATCCCAAAGTCGACAAGTATCTGGTGAAATTTCATCCGCCAAGAGCAGTTGCCCGGAAGTGGTGCGTCCAATTTCAATTTTAAAGTCAATTAATTTAATGCCAATTTGGGCAAAAATTCGTTGTAACGCCACATTTACATTTCGAGCTAAATGTTTAATATCGTTAATCTCTTTGCCTGTAGCTAATTTTAGTAACTTTACGTGATCGTCATTAATGAATGGATCATCTAGTTTATCTTCTTTGTAATAAAACTCTACAACCGGAAAACTAAGGGGTGTTCCTTCTGCAACTTGTAATCGTTTTGAGAAGCTACCTGCAGCAGTGTTCCGAACAACAACTTCCAGTGGAATTATTTCTACACATTCTATCAATTGTTCGGTTTTTGATATTTTTCCGACAAAATGAGAGGGAATTCCTTCGTTTTTTAGTTGTTGGAAAATTAAGCTGGTAATTTGATTATTTAGTGCCCCTTTGCCAGATACTTGATCTTTTTTAGCGCCATTTAACGCAGTAGCTTGGTCAAGATATTCTACCCAATAAACAGTTGGATCGTCAGTCGTATAAAGTTTTTTAGCTTTGCCGGCGTAACGTAATTCTTTTTTTTGCATTTTGCACCTCATTTTATTGACATTAAATTTTGCATCGCCAAAATCGTTCGTGTTTAGCTTGTGTTTATTTTAACAATCGCAAGGATACGGGTCAACATTTATCTGGATAATAATTATCAAAACGCACTTAATTGTTCGTGTTTAACTTTTTTTCAAAAAAAAAATATTTTTATTGATATAACTATTCGTAAAATTTTTTAAAATAGTTTTTCAAAGCGGCTTTTAATGAAGCGTTTACAGTGAAATAAAAAAGTGTTATAGTATTTTTAGACTCATTGATAGGATTATTTTTAGGAGGCCTATGCATGGAAGAAAGTCAACTGGTTGCCAGCTTTTTGGATTCCCTTGTATTTGAAGAAAAACGTCGGCTGTTTAACGACTTATTAGCAGTAGAAGAAGTTTATCAAATGAATAAAAATACTTCGTTTTATACTTTTCGCAAGGTAAAACAAGCATCAAAACGTCATGTTGACTGTCGCAAACGAATTTTTCGATATCAAAACAGTCACAACGAAGAGTTAATTATCGAACAGATTCATGAACAACGTTTCTTTAAAAACAACTATACTTTTAAAGTATTTTTTAATTTAGAAGAGTATAATTTTTCCTTTGTAGAGAACATCCTCGCTGTTTTGCGAGATGAAAGAATGCGCCATTATACACAACCAAAAGTAGTATTTGGTTAAAGATGCTGATTTATTATCAGCGTCTTTTTTTTATAGAAATTTTGGTTTTGCGGCATAAGATTCAAATAGCTGCAGAGTTATTTATAAAGTTAAACAACCAGAAATAAAAAACGACGAACCCATTTGCGAGTTCGTCGTTTTTTTATTCTAGACCGACACGTTTAAAGATTGCATCTACATTTTTAAGGTGGTAATGATAATCAAAGGCATCATCTAAGTCCTTATTACTTAAAATAGAAGTGATTTTTTCATCTTCTTCTAACAAAGGTCGAAAAGCCGTTTGATGATCCCATGCAAAGGCAGTTTTTGGTTGTACCAAATCATATGCTGCTTCTCGGGTCATTCCTTTATCAATTAACTTTAACATTACCCGTTGACTGTAAATCAGGCCAAAAGTAGCATCCATATTTCGTTTCATATTTTCCGGAAAGACTGTCAAATTTTTAACGATGTTGCCAAAACGATTTAACATATAGTTCAATAAAATTGTTGTATCCGGAACAATGATACGTTCTGCTGAAGAGTGAGAAATATCCCGCTCGTGCCACAACGGTACGTTTTCATAGGCAGTTAGCATATGACCACGAATCACCCGCGCCAGTCCACACATATTTTCAGAGCCAATCGGATTACGTTTGTGCGGCATAGCAGATGAGCCTTTTTGACCTTTGGCAAAATACTCCTCTACTTCTCTTGTTTCAGATTTTTGTAATCCACGAATTTCAGTAGCAAAACGTTCGATACTAGTTGCAATTAATCCCATTGCAGCAAAGTACTCTGCATGTAAATCGCGAGGCAATACTTGTGTTGAGATTTCTTGGGACCGAATTTCCAAGTGTTCACAGACATATTCTTCAATAAAAGGCGGAATGTTTGCAAATGTTCCCACTGCACCAGAAATTTTGCCAGCTTCAACTGCTTTGGCAGCATGATCAAAGCGTTCGATATTTCGCTTCATTTCAGAATACCAAGTAGCTAATTTTAAGCCAAAAGTAGTTGGTTCTGCGTGGACACCGTGCGTCCGACCCATACAGACTGTGTTTTTGTGCTCGATAGCTTTATTGCCGATAATTTCTAAAAAGTTTTGTAAGTCTTTGCGTAAAATATCATTAGCTTGTTTTAATAAGTAACCGTAAGCTGTGTCAACGACATCGGTACTCGTTAAGCCGTAATGTACCCACTTGCGTTCTTCTCCTAAACTTTCTGAGACTGCTCTGGTAAAGGCAACCACGTCATGCCGCGTTTCCTCTTCAATTTCTAAAATTCTTGGAATATCAAATGTTGCATGTTCGCGAATTTTTTTTACATCATCTTTTGGGATTTCACCTAATTCAGCCCAAGCTTCATCAGCTAAAATTTCTACTTCTAACCACGCTTTATAACGATTTTCATCTGTCCAAATTGCACCCATTTCGGGGCGTGTATAACGTTCTAACATGCAATAGCTCCTCTATTTTATATTCTATTTAAACTTTTAAGACACGCGTTATCTAATCCCAAATATTGGTTTGGTAGATTTCCTCTAAGGTGCCATAAATATCATCTGTGGTAATGGTAATGTGTCCCATTTTACGGCCAGATTTTGCTTGTGCTTTTCCATAATAATGAAACTGCCAATTGGGTTTTCGTGCAATCAAGTCATAGGTTTCCCCTAGCTCATCACCTAAGATATTGACCATAACAGCATCACTTAATAATTTGACTTCACCTAGTGGCCAACCACAAATCCCACGTATATGGGCGTCAAATTGGCTTTGGCTGCAAGCTTCAATAGAATAGTGACCAGAATTATGCGGCCGAGGCGCTAATTCATTAACATAAATGCTACCTGTTTTGGTTAAAAACATTTCAATGGCCAAAACACCTCGTAAATCCAGCGCTTTTGCGATCACTCTGGCAATTCGTTGTGCTTCTTGTGAAACTTCGGTTGCAACTCGTGCTGGCGCAATCGTTTCATGTAAAATATTGTTACGATGGATATTTTCTACTACTGGAAACACCATAAATTCACCGCTGCCATTACCAGCAACCATCACGGAAATTTCTTTTTCAAAAGGAATCCACGCTTCTAGTTCACAAGTACCTGAACGCAATAGATTCATGGACGGCGCCAAATCAGCAGTACTATATAAAACATACTGTCCTTTTCCGTCATAACCTCCCCGCGTGGTTTTTAACACACAAGGATAACCGATACTGTCAATAGCATCTTGAATATCAGTTGGGCTAATGATTGTTTCATAAGGAGCAATAACAATATTATTTTCTTCCAAGAATGCTTTTTCCATTAAACGGTCTTGGGTAATTGCTAAAAGATCTGTTCCTTGTGGGACATTGGCGCTATAAATAATCGCATTTAATGCATCAACGCTCACATTTTCAAATTCATAAGTAATTACATCACAGCGTCGTGCCATTTCTTCTAAAGCAAAAACATCGTCATATGCTGCAACAATATGCCAATCTGCCACTTGCGCTGTTGGACAGTCTTCGGCTGGATCTAAAACACCAACACGAAAACCCATTTCCTTTGCACTAATGGTCATCATTCGACCTAGTTGTCCGCCACCGACAATCCCAATTACAGCTCCTGGTAATAAAGGCTTAACCAAGTTGATCACTACTTTCCATCACAATCTCACGCATCTTCGCTCTCTTTTCAGCTAATTTTTGCGCTATGCCTAAATCATACATGGAAAGCATCTGCGCCGCAAGTAGTCCGGCGTTTGTTGCACCAGCTTGTCCTATTGCCGTCGTCGCAACCGGCACTCCAGCTGGCATTTGCACAATCGAAAGCAAAGAATCCAAACCATTTAATGTTCGTGATTTAACTGGAACACCAATTACTGGCAACGTTGTTTTGGCAGCGACCATACCAGGTAAATGTGCAGCGCCACCGGCACCGGCAATGATTATTTTTATTCCTTTTTCTCTTGCACCCTCGGCAAATTCAAACATTAAATCTGGTGTTCTGTGGGCAGATACAACTTGTTTTGTATAGCTGATTTCTAATTCATCCAACTGCTCACAAGCGTGTTTCATTGTTTCCCAATCGGATACGCTTCCCATAATTATTGCAACTTCTGCTGTCATGATTTGCTCCTTTATCGTTGACTTTTTTTTATTGTAACAAGGATAATTTCGACTGTAAATAATTACTCGAATAATAATATTGTTTTTAGTTTTTTCGTTCGTGTTTTATTTAAAATAAAAAAATGCAAATGACAAACGCACTGTCATTTGCATCAATTTTCTATTTTGCTTTATTGCCTAATCAATCACGACTTTTTCATCATCTTTCAAACCGTTAAAGACAAGATTTAAAATAATCGCAGTTAAACTACTCATAACAATCCCATTACCGGTGAACATTTGAACAGTCTCTGGTAATTGGCTAAAAAGTTGTGGCATTAAGTTAAAGCCTAAGCCAAAACTAATGGACACAGCAATAATCAACAAATTTTTATCGTTGTTAAAATCAACTTTTGACAACATCTTCATCCCTTGAACAGCCACCATACCAAACATAACTAACATCCCCCCACCTAAAACGGGTTCAGGAATAATTTGAGCAATAGCACCAATTTTAGGGAAAAGTCCTAAAATAATTAAGAAAATAGCTGAAAAATAAATTGGTTTTTTCGTCTTAATCCCTGATAGTTGTACCAAGCCAACATTTTGAGAAAAACCAGTATATGGAAATGTATTAAAAATGCCACCTAAAATAACTGCCAAACCTTCTGCGCGGTACCCGCGTTTAAGATCATCTTCTGTAATTTTTTTACCCGTAATATCTCCTAGCGCAAAATAAACGCCCGTTGACTCTACCATGCTGACAATCGAGATGATAATCATAAGTAAAATCGACCAAACATCAAAAGTTGGCTTTCCAAAGTAAAATGGTTGCGGAATATGGAAAACAGGTGCGTGACCAATTGCAGCAAAATCAACTAATCCCATCAAACAAGCCAGTAGTGTTCCCCCCACAAGTCCGACTAAAACAGAAATTGATCGCAAGAATCCCTTAGCGAAAACTTGAACACCAACAATTAATAAAATGGTGACAAAAGCTAAAATCAATTGATTGGGATCACCGAAATTTTGAGCTGTCACATCGCCGCCACCCATTTTGGTAATGGCAACCGGAATTAAAGTTAATCCAATCACTGTAATAACTGTTCCTGTTACCAATGAGGGAAACAATTTTTTAATCTTTGAAAAGAAACCTGCTACTAAAACTACAAAAATTCCAGAAGCAATAATGGAACCATAAATGGCACCAACACCTGATTTACTACCAATCAAAATCAACGGGGCAACAGCTTGAATGGCACACCCTAAAACTACCGGTAAGCCAATGCCAAAAAATTTCGTTACTGTTAATTGTAAAAGCGTTGCAATCCCACACATGAAAATATCAATAGAAATTAAATAGGTCATTTGTGTTTCGTTAAAACCTAAACCTGTTCCGATTAAAAGTGGCACTGCCACGGCACCGGCATACATCGCAAGTAAGTGTTGCAACCCTAATACGGCTGCTTTTCCGTTTTGTGTCTGCTTATCCAATTAAGCATCCTCCTCGATAAATTCAACTTCACCTGCTTTTAATGATGCAATTCGTGCTAATGAAACAACTTTAATCCCCATGTCTTCTAAAAGTTCGCGGCCATCTTGGAAAGATTTTTCAATCACAATGCCGATTCCTTCAACATGAGCACCAGCTTGTTGACAAAGCTCAATTAAGCCTTTTGCTGCCTGTCCATTTGCTAAAAAGTCATCGATTAATAATACATTGTCGTCTTTTGTTAAGAATTTTTTTGAAATCGAAACAGTACTCGTTACTTGTTTTGTAAAGGAATAAACTTGCGCTGTCAAAAGTTCTTCGTTCATCGTTAAACTTTTAGACTTGCGGGCAAAGACTAAAGGAACACCTAATTCTTGTGCCGTATAAAGCGCTGGAGCAATGCCGGAAGCTTCAATCGTCACGACTTTTGTGATATTAGCTGCTCTAAAGACATCTGCAAAAACTTTGCCGATTGCCTCCATTAAAACGGGATCAACTTGGTGGGTTACAAAACTATCCACTTTTAAAACACCGTCACCTAATACACGTCCATCTTCTTTGATTCTTGCTACTAATTCTTTCATAATCACACTGCTCCTTCTTAATTTTTCATCTTTACTGCCAAACTAACAAAAAAAGACGCTTTTTGCCAGTCTAAGCAAAAAAAGCGCCTTACGCACGTTTTTTGCTTATAGTCCAGTATTTACGGTACTGGGTAGAGACTGTCGACCAGATTACGACGATATATAAGCAGGTATGTAGCTTACTGCGCCATGCGCAATAAATTATGTATTGGAGTATAACACCTTCATTGAAAACTGGCAACCAATTTTCTTGAAAGAATGATAATTTCTGTAAGATTTTTTCATTCCTTCTCAACTGCTGGTGAATAACAGTTACGACAAAATTTTAGCTCATGGCATTTCTGTCATAAAAAGGCAGAAACTTTTTTTTAAAAACTATGCTATAGTGACCTTACTAGTTCGTCGTTGGAGGAAGATTATGCAAGCAAAAGAGTTCGTCACTATTTTGGCTACTATGCCAAAAAAAGAAAATTACCAAGGTCTTTATATCGAAGATGCTTTCGTTACAGCTATCAAAATCGATCAAAAAGGCGACTTTGTTTTCATTGCCGAAAAAAATAAAGCACCTTTAACCATTAAAGATTTACTGATTGCTCTTATGACCAATAAAAGTCGTGAACTGTATTATTGGCAAGACAATCACAAACAAAAAATCTACGGAATTAAAGAAAAAGACGCCAAAATTATTTTATGAATGCGCTTTAACCTTATAAAAGCTAAATTAGAAAACGAGTGATAAGATACGAAATTTCAGCGTAAAAATTTATTTTTTAAAGAAACTTAAATTGGCTCGCACTTTTAATAACAGGTTATAATTGAATAAAAACCAGTCAAAAATCTAGCAATTCAGCGAACTTTGGACTGGTTTTTTATCGGTTTTACTACAATTTATTTAGCCTTCCTTATCAATTTCCATTTGACGATAATGTTCCATTTTACGACTAAATAATTCCCCATTAGATGGTGGTGTAAAGGTAATGGCATTGGCGCCAGCTTGAATCGTTTCAAAAATACTTTCTTCTGTTGGACCACCCGTTGCCATAATGGGTAAATCAGGATAGTTTTCACGGAAATGTCGAACAGTATCTGCCGTATCTTTGCCCGCACTGATATTAATAATTTTAACCCCCACCGCTAATTTTTCATCAATTGGTGTTAATTTAGAGGTCACTGTACTTACAACAGGAATATCTACTACGCGACAAACCATTTGAACGGTGTCTACTGATGTTGGTGCATTTAAAACGACGCCAATCGATCCTTGTGCCTCAGCAAACATCGACATATAAGTCGAACGTTCACCTTGTGTTAAGCCGCCACCTACACCAGAAAAAACGGGGATATCAGCAGCCTCAATAATCGATTTGGTAATAGCCGGGTGTGGTGTAAAAGGATACACAGCAATAACCGCATCGGCATCGGTATTGCGAATAATCGCGATATCAGTTGTAAAGATAATGGAACGTATCCGACGTCCAAAAATTTGTATGCCGGTTGCTTCGCGGATAATTTTAGGAACGCGCACGATATCTTTGCGTAATTCAGTCGAGATTTTCGGCATTTTTTGCTCCATGAAAACACTCCTCCTTTGATTGAAAACTAGTCATATTGCATTAAATTATACTCTTCTATCATACTTATAATTTTATCAGCATATTGAGGATCTGTCGCATATCCCGCCTCTTGTAAGGCTTTTGCAGCTTGTTTATAATCTTGGGCTAATAATACAGACTCATATTTTTGTCGATCCCAGTTCACACCGTTAACAAAAAGCATCGTGTGATCATCCATAGAAGCTTCCCAAGAATTATAAACTTTAAATTCACCCTTAATGGTGATATATTGTTCGTTGACAAATTCTTGGGTATCTAATTTTACTTTCGGGACATCCCCATAAGCTTTAATGCCAAATAAATTTTTATACTCACTGGCTAATTGACTTTGACCAAAATTCGACTCTAGCGCGGCCTGACCTAGGATAATACTAGGCAAAACACCATAGCCTTTTTGAAGTTCTTGGGCGTGGGGAACTAATTTTTTTATAAATTCTTTGCGGCTGACTTCTTCATTTGTTACAGATGCCACTTGTGTCGGTGTAGTCGGCTGGCTTAATTGTTTAATTGAAAAAACAAAAGCCGCTAAAATAAGCAAAAATCCGGCTAAAATTGCTGGAAAGCCGGCCTTTTTACGTTTCGTGTATTTTCTTTTAATGCTCATAACCCTCCCACTTTTCTAATAGGTCAAGATACTCTTCCAGTGTTAAATTATGTTTTGTCATATATTCGGCGCTTTTTACTCCAACATAACGTAAATGCCACGGTTCATAGGTGATTTTCGTAATAGCTTGTTTACCATCAGGATAGCGCACGACAAAACCAAAGCGACTGGCGTTTTTTTGTAACCATTGCGCGCCTGGTTGACTACTGTAGCTTTCATCTAACACCATATTGGGATTAGAGGCTAACCAATTTTCATCTACAACATCTACTGCAAGTCCGGTATGATGTTCACTATAACCAGGTTCGGTCATGGTCAATTTGGCTTTTTGTGTTGCGGCTTCTTTAGTTAACTGCTCTTGATTTTCTAATTGCGTCACGCGCTCATTAAAAACTTGTTTTTGATAAGCAACTGAGCGAAACGCAGAAACCAGATGGAGCTTGATATTGTCTTTTTTAGCAGCGTCCGTTAATTCTTCATAACTTTTCACGATCCTTTGATCGACAATATGCCCATCAGCTAAGGTGGTTAATTGTTCTTCTGGTACTTCTGTTACGATTTTATGATCCGGGCTAACTAAGACTAACCTCCAATCATCTCGTGCAATCTGTGGCAAGTCTGTTGGTCGCATAGGTGCTGAAGAGGTGGTGGTTGTTGTCTTTTTGGCACTAATGGCTGTGGATGCCACTGTTTTATTCGCATAATTTTGTTGATATTGACCAAAAAAAACAAAAAAAGTGGCACAAGCTACGATTAAAACCGCACCTACTCCGATTAATTTATTCAAAAGTCTAAAACGCTCCTTTAATAGCTATTGATTGTAGGTTTCTTCTAAATTTTCATTAACCCAAGCTAACAGGCCAACTTTTTCTTGTTGTAACTGTTGTTGAATCCGTGCTGGCAAGCGAAAACTTAAGATATCATCAAAACCCCACTCATCATACGTAATAAAAACGCGTAAATCAAGCAACTGATTATTCTCTTTTTCTTCATTATGGGTAATTACTTCAACATCAGCCAACTTTTTTTGTAACCATTTTTGTGCAATCTGCGTTTTCAAACGGCGATATTCACTAACTGCCTGCGTTCTTTTTTCGGGGAAAATAATCGTTTGGCGCAGCACTTTTTGCATGAGCATCCATTCATAATCGCTAAAAAGATTCTTAATTTTTTGATTTTGCTCTGGAGTTAATGTACCGTTTCCACTCTTCCATTTTTCCCAGCTGACCTTGTCAGTATTTAACACATTTTGATAAAATGTTACTTCATTTGTGTACTGTTCTTTAATTGTTTGTACTAAAATGGTGATATATACTTCGTGCATAAGAATCCTCCTCTTATTTATTTTACTTAAATTATTTGTTTAAGATAGGTATAGGCCTGTAACTTTCCTAATTTTTAAAAGATTGCTAAACTAAAGCAAAGGAGCTGATTTTATGAAAAATTACAAATGGGGAATTGCCGGTACTGGTGGGATTGCCCACGAATTTGCGGAAAATTTTACCGGTAAACAAAGTACCCTTACCGCTGTATCCTCTCGTAAAGAAGAAACAGCAAAAGAATTTGCCACTCGTTATCAAATTGCCAATAGTTACGGCACGTATGAGGAAATGCTCAATAGTGATATCGATATTGTCTATGTTGCGGTCCCAAATGCCACTCACTATGATTATATCAAAAAAGCTTTAATAGCAGGCAAACACGTCTTATGTGAAAAAGCCATCACAATGAACTTAGCTGAACTAGAAGATGTCATGAAAATTGCAGAAGAGAAAAAATTAATCTTACAAGAAGCAATGACAATCTTTAACATGCCATTATACGATGAACTAACACGCTTAATTGATCAAAACAAATTAGGCAAATTAAAAATGATTCAAGCACCTTTTGGCAGCTACAAAGAACCCGATCCTAAAAACCGCTTTTTTAATCCAGCATTAGCCGGTGGTGCTTTACTTGATATTGGCACATATGCGGTTTCTTTTGCCCGTTACTTTTTATCTAGCACACCAGTTGTTGTTGCAACTACTATGGTACCTTTTTCAACTGGCGTCGATGAACAGTCGGTGACCATTTTACGTACAAAAGAAGATGAATTGGCTACCGTTAGCTTAACCTTCCAAGCAAAAATGCCCAAAATTGGTATTGTAGCTTTTGAAAATGGCTATTTGGAAATTAATGACTATCCTAGAGCAGATAAAGCGACATTAACCTATACAGACGGCAGCAAAGAAACTATTATTAGCGGTGCCAGTAACGCAGCTTTTGGTTATGAAATTGATAACTTAACCGCAACTATTGAAGGCAAACCCAATAAATCTCTCTTTTTAACCCATGATGTTATTGCTATTTTAGATCAAATGCAAAAAGATTGGGCTAAATAGCACAGTTTTACAACCGGGTACTTAACAAGTCACTAACTAAAAAGCAACATAAACTACTTACCGAACATTTTTCCTAAAACATTTGGAACACCGTTTATTCGTAAAAGCGCTTGACTGATTTTAGTCCCTTCTCTTTTACAAATAAGCGGTGTTTTATAAGTAATTTTTGCGCCCTCTTTTTTAATTTTCTAACTTACTACTAAATTCCACCTTTGTTTCAATAAAACTGGTAAACAATTGCAGAAATTGAAACAACCGGGCCCGATTTTCAAATTCTAAACGGTCTTTAGGCAGTGGACTTTCTTCATAGTTACGACCAATTGCTGCAATTAACTGTAACAATTCGCGGCCATCATTGTCATACCCAAATGTTTTGGCGGTTGTTTGCAACAAATAACGCATGTCAGCTACATATTCTTCTTCGACTTCAATCTGATCCAATAAGTTTATCATGTCTCTTAAAATCAATACTTGCCCACGCCGCATCGTAAAATAGGTGGCAAAAGTCGTGTCTTCTTGAAACCATTGATTTTGCTGATGCCGCTTGGCTTTAATTTGTGCTTCGTGTAAATATGCCACGAGCTGTCCACAGGTTTGTTGGGCCTTTTTGGCAGCAGCAGGTGTATTTAACCCACTTGCCAGTTGGGCTAAAAGCTTTTTAAACATCACCTCAATAATTGTCTGTTCTTCTTTTAAATTTTTGCCAATATCAGGCATATACAAATTTGCCAATAAGGCAAGCCCTACACCTAAACTCATTAATAGAAATTCGTTAGTAATAATTTGCCACGCAAAAGATTGTTCCGTTAAGTAATGGGTAACTAAAACCGAATTGACAACGATGCCGTCATCTAGTTTGAAATAAACGGAAACTGGAATAAATAGCAATAAAAAAATACCAAAGGAAAAAGGATTAAAGCCCAATAAATTAAAAATAAAAAAGGCGATAATCGTCGCAATAATCAAAGATACGACGCGATAAAAAGCGGTGAGTAGCGTAGCTTTTTTGGTATTGCCGACACTTAAGACGGCAATAATACTGGCTGCTGGTGCATATAATAAATTTAATAATTGCGCAAAAAACATCGCAAAACTGGCAGCAATTACTGTTTTAATCGTACGTAATCCAATTTTCATAAGACCCTCCTTTGCTTTTAGTTTACCGATTTCACAGTAAACTGGCAATCTTAATGGATTTTCGTTATCATATTTATAGAAGAACAATCAAATTTCACCATCTTATTTACAAAGCAAAAATTATAGAACAGGAGCTAAATAATGCGATTAGGACGTTTTCGAATTGGAATGCGCACCATGAAAACAGCACTAGCAGTTATGATTTGTATCTTGCTTTTTCATTTTATCGACCGTGGGCAACCTTTGATTGCCGCGCTAGCTGCTGTTTTTTCATTGCGTCAAGATTTAACCACAACCGTTTCTTTTGGCAAATCTCGCGTCTTGGGTAATTCAATTGGCGGTATTGCCGCAATTCTTTATTTTTTTATCAAACAATATTTTCACCATGATTTCTTAGTAGAATTGGTTGCGTTACCGATTTTTGTAGCTTTGGTGATTATTGTCTCTGATGGAATTAATAATAATTCTGGCATTATTTCAGCAATTGCCACCATGCTTTTAATTACGCTAAGTGTAACCGAAAGCCAATCGGTTTATTTTGCCATTGATCGGGTGTTGGACACCTTTATAGGGACGTTTATTGCCTTAGCGATTAACTTCATATTGCGGCCACCGACCAACGAAAAAGAAAAAGAGATTGCCGAAGATTTAGTGGAATTAAAGAAAAAAGAAGAAAAATTACACTTTATGCTTGCAGAAGTACAAAGCGAAATAAAAAAAAGAAATGAAAAAGAAGATGGTCAATGATGGCCATCTTCTTTTTTTAACCAAAATAAGCTAACAACGTTCCCGCTGCCACGGCAGAACCAATAATGCCAGCTACATTAGGCCCCATGGCATGCATTAACAAATAATTCGTCGGGTCATTTTTTAAACCTTCCTTGTGCACCACTCTGGCTGCCATCGGCACTGCTGAGACACCGGCTGCACCTATCATCGGATTTATTTCGCCCTTTGTTAGTTTACACATTAATTTGCCAAATAATATTCCTGCGGCCGTTCCAATGGCAAAAGCAAATAATCCTAAAATGATAATTTTGATTGTTTCTAACGATAAAAAAATGTCCGCTTCTGCTTTGGCACCAACCGTTAACCCTAGCAAAATGGTAATAATATACATCATAGCATTTTGCAGCGTTTCAGTTAACTTAGGTACCACTTGTGATTCACGAATCAAATTACCCAACATCAGACAACCAATTAAGGTCGTCGCTGCCGGAACCACCAGCGCTACAAAAATGGTGGTAAAAATTGGAAAAACAATCCGTTCTTTTTTTGTTACTGTCCGTTGCATTTGCATTTTAATTTTCCGCTCTTTTTTTGTAGTTAAGGCATTAATAATTGGCGGTTGAATCAACGGTACTAGCGCCATATAAGAGTATGCGGCAATTGCAATCACAGACAATAGATGCGGCGCTAATCTGGTAGTCAAATAAATGGCAGTCGGACCATCTGCACCACCTATAATTCCGGTTGCTGCCGCTTCTGGTCCAGTCATACCGAGTAAAATCGCCCCAAAGAAGGCCGCAAAAATTCCAAATTGCGCTGCCGCACCTAAAAGTAGGGTTTTGGGATTAGCTATTAAAGGACCAAAGTCAGTGGATGCCCCCAAACATAAAAAGATAAGCGGTGGATAAATTCCCAGATTTGTTCCTTGATACAAATAATACAAAAGTCCCCCTGGTTCAACATCTGTCGGGCTAGCAAAAATTCCTGTAAAAGGTAAATTCACCAATAAAATACCAAAAGAAATGGGTAATAGTAAGTAAGGCTCATATTCTTTAAAAATCGCCAAGTATAAAAAAATAATCGCAATTAAAATCATAATCAAATGTTTTCCCGTCATGCCGGCAAAACCCGATGTTTCTATCATATTTTGTATAATCTCAGTCATCTTTCATCTCCTTAAAAATCTTTTTAAATAAAAGTAACGCACCCCATAATGCCGTTAAAATAAAAAAGACAAATAACATGGCAACAATTGTAATCATTCCTGCTTCTTTTAAAGACATTTTTCTCCTCCTTTGTTGTTATTACTTTAATTGTAACAAAACTGTCCTAAGACACAAAACGAAAACGGATACAAAGAAAAATAAAAAAGATCCGTCCGCTTGTCTCTTAAGACAAAAAACAAAACGGACTTGATCTTTTTTATTCATTTGATTTTAAGGCTTCAATCATATCCACGTTTTTTAACTTAACATAGACAAAAATACCCACAATTATCGTAAAGAAGATTGTAATGAGACTGGCATACAAATAGCTCAAAGGCTGAATAGTTGGTGAAAACATGACCATATCTAACTCTACTGTCTTCAAGACAAAATCGTGTTCAATTTTACCTAAGATTAATCCAAGTAAAATACCGAAGATTGTTAAAATAATATTTTCCCGATAGATATACATAGTTAATTCATTATCGTAAAATCCTAAGACTTTGATGGTTGAAAGCTCGCGAATTCTCTCGGAGATATTGATATTGTTTAAGTTATACAAAACAATGAAGGCCAAAAGTCCCGCTGAGATAATCAATACCCAAACTACAATCGTCAACGCTTGGGTCGTGTCATCTAGTG
Organism: Enterococcus montenegrensis; assembly: GCF_029983095.1. Classification (NCBI taxonomy): domain Bacteria; kingdom Bacillati; phylum Bacillota; class Bacilli; order Lactobacillales; family Enterococcaceae; genus Enterococcus; species Enterococcus montenegrensis. Next base: position 1,144,251 of record NZ_CP120467.1, on the reverse strand, counting down.
CATTTAGTGAGTCTGATAGAAAAGTTACATTGACAATACCAGGATTGTCCATCAACTTTTCGGCTACGTCTTTTTCCTGACTGCTGGTTAAATCCTTTTTAAATAATAAGAAAGCAGCATTGTAATCCGGCTTTTTACGAAAGACTTGTTCATAATAAGCTGGGCTCAAATAAGCAAAATGTCCGGTATAGTTCTCAGCAATTCCCGCGACTTTAACTGGATAGCTTTGTTTATTGTTATCTTTTAATTGAATGGTGTCCCCAATTTTTAGGTCAAAAAGTTGCGCCAATTTTTCATTAATTACAGCACCCTTGTTTTGTAATTGGTATTCCCGCTTACTTTGACGATTATTTAATAAAATGAACTGGTCTAAATCTTTGGCATTTTGCGGTACATAGACACTAACATCTTGCGGTGTTTTACCATGACCGGAAACGTTGAAGGTCTCCATGCTAACTGACAGCGTGTCTTGATAGCGATTTAATTGTTTGGCATCTTTTTGGTAACGATCTTTTGCTGCCTGATCATCACTAAAGGAAACAACAGCTTGGTAATGCCACAATTTCTCAAATTGCAAAGGGATGATATCGGTAATGGAGTCCCGCAAACCAAATCCGGTCACAATCATGGCCGTACAGCCGGCAATCCCGACAATTGTCATCAGCATCCGCAATTTATACCGAAATAAGTTTCGCAGTGTGACTTTTTGATTAAAGTTCAGGCGTTTCCACAACGGTTTAATATTTTCTAACCACACGCGTTTTCCGGCCTTTGGTGCTTTAGGACGCAGCAAAGTTGCAGGGGGTGCAATTAAATCAAGTCGCACCGTCAACATCGCGACTCCAACGGTACAAATCAAACCAACGACAATACCGATGATCGTATAATTTAAATACCATGGTGTAACAAAAGAAGGCAAGTTATAAAGTTGACCATAGGCTTCAATAATAATACTTGGAAACAACTTGAAGCCAACCAATAACCCCAGTAGTGAACCGATAATTCCCGCTAATAAGGAATAAATAAGAAATTTCAAAGCAATTTCATAATTGCGATACCCTAACGCTTTAAAAGTTCCAATCTCGCCTCTTTTTTCTTCTACCATTCTACTCATAGTAGTCAAACTAACCAATGCTGCAATCAAGTAAAATATCAGAGGAAAAACGGTCGCTAGCGAGGTAATGCGATCGGCATTTTGCTTGTATTCTGTATAGCCAGGATTATCATTGCGATCACTAAAAATATACTCGGCTGGCTTTAGGTCACTTAAACGTTTTTGCTCATTTTTTAATTGTAATTCTGCATCTAGTAATTTAGGCATATTGGCACTTGTTTCTGCTTGAAAATCTGCCAATTGCTTTTGGTATTCTTTTTCGCTATCTGAGATTTGAGTTTCAGCCTTTTGCAAATCCTCTTTGGCCTTTTCATTTTCTTTGGCTAGGGTTTGTTTAGTTGTGCTCAATTTTTCAGCATCTTGTTCCAGTGCTTTTTTTGCTTCTTCCAATTTTGTTTTTTCTTGGGCTAAGCTCCGTTCTTTTTCTTCAATCTCACGAAGATCAAAAGAGCTGTCTGTTTGACTATTTTACAATTGTGTTAACTGATTTTTTAAGTCGCTCACTTGTTTGGTGACTTCTTTTAAAGCTGCCGTAATATCGGCTGACGTCGTATTTTCTTCATCCCAATTGTTGATCATTTTAACCAGCTCGTCGGCTTGCAATGATTCTGCCAGTTGCAAAAGGGAACTTTTCTGTTCACTAATCAGATCTGAAAGTTCTTCTTCATCAACCGTCAGTTGCTCTAACTGACTTTTCAAATCATTTCCACTCGTAATTTGTGCTTGAACTTGTTTGATTTTCAAATCATTTTCCTGGGAAGCTGGAGCAGTAGTTGCCGCTTTACGCGCTTTTCTTACATTTTCTTGCTCAGTTTTTAACAATTGCTCCTGTTGGTTTAATTCTTCATTTTGCTGCTGGAGTTCCTCTTCTTCTGTGGCCAAATTTTTTGCCGCTGTTTCTTGGGCTATTTTGCCGTCTTTTGTTTTGGTGGCTAATTCCTTTTTGGCATTGTCAATTTTTTCTTTGGCTGCTTTTAGTTTATCTTCGCCTGTGTCTAAAGCTTTCTCGCCTTTTGTAATTTCAGCTTGAACTGCTTTTAATTGTACTTGAGCTTCTTCTTTGACCTCAACTAGACGTAACTGTGGTCTTTTAGCCAACTTTCTTTTTAGACTTTTAATTCCTTTATCCGTAGTATCTTCATAAGTTTTTGAATAGGCCACCTGTTTTTTACTATCTTTAAATTGCACCAAAATCCGGCTATAGGCTTTAAGATTCAAGTCACTTTTATCAACGACTGCAAAATAATCGACCGTACCAGTGCCAACATTGGTATTCCCACGTTTAATATTTTCAATGTATTCCGGGCTATTCACAAACCCCACAACTTTAAATTCTCTTCTTTTTAGCTGTTGTTTTTTATCATCATCAACTGCCACTGTAAATTTGTCACCAATGCGGTAGTCTTTGTGATAGTCTGCTAAATCATCTAATGCAATTTCACCTGACTGTTTGGGTAAGCGCCCTTTTACGATGTGATACTGATTTAGCTTTTGTTTTTTATCATAACCCAAAAATCGCAATACTTGGTTTTTATCGCTTAAATTTAAATCAAGCATATATTCCGGTTCTGCGGTTGCGACTTGGCTATCTTCTTTGATTAAATCAAGATCCGTATCGGATAGACCTAATGTTGCTATTATGGTAGCATCTGCTAATTGCGTTTGATCGTAATAATTATCACTAGAGGTGATCATGTCTGGTCCTGTTGCACCAATCCCAACAAAAAAGGCTGTTCCTAAAAAGATGATACCTAGAATCGACAAAAAGCGAGCCGGTGAATTTTTTATCTCTTTCAAACTTGTTTTGAGCAAAGCACTTTTCATCTATTCCTCACCACGCAATCTCTGCAACAGAAAGTGGGTTTTCGTTTAGCGTGATACTTCTAACCTTGGCGTCGTTAATTTTAATCACCCGATCGGCCATTGGTGCAATAGCAGAATTATGGGTAATAATAATTACCGTTGTTTGAAATTCCGCTGCTGTATCTTTTAAAATTTCCAAAATCTGTTTCCCTGTTTCATAATCCAATGCCCCAGTTGGTTCGTCACAAAGCAAGATTTTAGGTTTTTTTGCCAAAGCCCGAGCAATCGTTACTCTTTGTTGCTCCCCTCCGGACAATTGTGCCGGGAAGTTATTCATACGTTTGCCTAAACCAACTTTAAGCAAAACCTCTTCTGCATCCATAGCATCAGTTACAATTTGTGATGCTAATTCTACGTTTTCTTTGGCAGTCAAGTTAGGAACTAAATTATAAAACTGGAAGACAAAACCCACGTCATTTCTTCGATAACCGGTTAATTGTTTGGCATCAAAACGGGCAATGTCTACGCCGTCCACTGTAACTTGGCCACTATCACAAGTATCCATTCCTCCCAATATATTTAGAACTGTCGATTTTCCAGCACCACTTGGCCCTAAAATAACAGCAACTTCACCCTTTTCAACACTGAAGGTAATATTATCATTGGCGATGATTTCAGTGTTGCCCATTTGATACTTTTTCACCTCATTAAATACTTCGATATAACTCATAAAATTAGCTCCCTCACAAAAAAATTCTCGTTAATTTAAGTTTAACACAAGATATTTCTTACACAAAAATTCAACTGTCGAATTTCATTTTTTCTTTGACGGAAATTTAAAATAACGCAAAGTATTTCCTGCAACAAAAAAAGACGATAACCAATATTTTGGCTATCGTCAAAAAAATCTATTTAAATTAAGCTTCGTAGCGTTTTGTGCCATCTAAATAAGTGGCAGCTAATGTCATATCGGGATTCAAGACGATAAAGTCTGCATCCCGCCCTTTTTTAATCAAACCACATTTGTCATCGATTTTACAGCTGACAGCTGGAACCCAAGTTGCCATCATAATCGCTTCTTCTGGTGTGGCAATTTCCCAATCCACTACATTTTTGATTGCTTCTTTTAATTTCAAAATACTACCGGCTAAATTGCCTTCTTTCATACGAGCAGTACCATCTTTTACGACTACAGGAAATTCGCCTAAAATATAATTTCCATCTGGCATACCGCCAGCCATCATGCAGTCCGTGATTAATGCTACATGATCATGTCCTGCTTTTTCCATTAAAATTTCAGCCGCTTGTGGGTGAACATGGTGACCATCACAAATTAATTCTGAAAATACATGTTGCAGGCTAAGTAGCGCACCAACCATACCGGGTTCGCGGTGATTCAAACCACGCATCCCATTATAAGCGTGAACAAACACGCTTGCTCCAGCTTCAACAGCTTCCGTTGCTTCTTCTAGCGTTGCATTGCTGTGACCCAATGCAACAACAACACCTTCTTCAGTTACTTGGTTAACAAATTCGCTAACGCCTTTACGTTCAGGAGCTAACGCAATTTTTTTAATCAAGCCGCCAGAAGCTTCTTGCCATTCATGGAAAGTATCAATATCTGGGTCGCCAAAGTAAGATGGATTTTGCGCACCTTTATGTTCTTCTGTAAAGAATGGTCCTTCAAAATAAATCCCTTGAATTTTAGCACCTTTTACATCTTGGTATGTGTCGCCAATTGTTTTTGCAACATCTTTTAATAACTCTTTTGTAGAAGTTAAAGTTGTTGGCAAATAAGAAGTTACGCCACATTCCAACAAACCTTCAGACATGATTTTCAAACCTTCAGCATTATTGTCCATAACATCTTGGTTTTTGTAACCATGAATATGTGTATCCACTAAACCTGGGGCAATCCATTTGCCACTATGGTCAATAATATTCGCATCTTTTTCAGGTAGTTCAGCATAGTAGTTACCAAATTTTCCGTCAATAATTTCTAAATAGCCGGCTGATTTGGTATCAGAGTTTAAGAAAAACTTGTCAGCATAAATAAATGTTCGCATTTAAATCGCTCCTTTGATTTACTAACTTAAAATTACTCCTTCTTTTCCCAGAAGTCAAGAAAGGTCTACACCATTTTACAGATTTGTAATCCGTTGGACAGCGCTAGATATTTTGAAATATTTTTCGCATTGCTCATTTTTGCCCTGCGCTTCATAAATCAAGCCCTCAAGGCGGAAAAGTTCTTCCAAATAATAATAACTTTTTTGTTTGCGCACCATTTCCGTTCCTCGTTTGACAACGTCCATCGCTTCGTCATAACGCTTTTCTCGATATAAAAACAGACCGTAATTATAGAAAACTTTTGCAAGCCGACAGTCGATACGTTCATTTGGCAATGTATAAAAGAGTTCCATACTATAGGTTAAGTTGAACTCGCCTTCTTTTTTTTGGCCTAAATCCACTTGCACGCGACCGATACAAGAAATTAATTGAATTTCATTTGAAGCAATAAAATGTTTATCTGCTTGAAATGTATAAGAAAGACCGTGTTTTAAATGTTGTAAAGCCAACTCCAAATCTTTACCCAAAAAGTATTCACAACTACCTAGATAATAGTAATAGAGCTGTAAATCTGTGTCTAAATACAACTGGTCTAAAATAGCTGGTTGGTTTAATAAGGCAGCAAGCTTTATATACTCTTTATGAAAAAAGTGATAGGCCATTTGATCTAAGAGTAAATTTACTTTTCTAATCTCCTCAAAGTGGAGCGTCATAACTTGATCGATTGTTACGCCTAAGCGTTCGCACAAATTTTGCATCACCAAGACATTTGGTAATTCTTCATCATTTTCAATCCGACTTAAGACACTTTGCGAACAAATATTTTGCGACAACATTTTTTGCGTTAATTTACGATCTTTACGAATTTGTTTTAAAACGTGGCCAAACGAAACATTTTCTGCTGTCATTATTCTAACTGCCTCCAATTATGCGAATTAGCATTACCCTTTTTGTATATTTTATCACATAATACCCGCAAAGGCGCTACCGAAAACGAGCAACTTTTTCGCAACAATTGAAAAAATAAGGAGGATTTTAGAATGAAACAACCATCAAATGTTAGCTTTATCTGGCAAGACGAAAAATTTTATGGCTGGATTGAAAAAGAATATCAAAATTCATTTTTAATCAATGTCACCGATCCAAACGAAGAATTAGAAACCAAGTACGCAAAAAGGATTATCATCAGTAAAAAAGTCTGCGAGCTTCTTTAACAAACCGAATAAAAATACATTTACATAACCACAATACTTGTTTTTACATATGTGTAAAAAGAGAATGAACAATTGTGTTCCCCGTTAAAAAGTTAAACTTTTCAACGGCACAATTTTATCATTCTCTTTTTTATTTTATTTTTGTTGATAGGTTGCTAAAAACTCTCGTAATTTTTCGGCTGTAAATTTCAGGTCGTCCATTTTTGGTAAATAGACAATCCGAAAATGGTCGGGCTCTTGCCAGTTAAAGCCGCCACCATGCACCAATAAAATTTTGTGTTCATGTAAAAAGTCCAGAACAAATTGTTCGTCATTTTTGATATTGAACCGTTTAATATCAATTTTAGGAAAAATATAAAAGGCAGCTTTTGGTTTTACTGCTGAAAGTCCGGGAATATCATTTAAAGCATTGTAAATATATTCCCGCTGCTCATAAATTCGACCACCCGGCAATAATAATTCATCACTACTTTGATACCCTCCAAGAGCAGTTTGAATGATTTGTTGGGATAATACATTAGAACACAGGCGCATGGAAGACAACATGTTTAGCCCTTCAATATAATCTTTCACACCTTTTTTATCCCCACTTAAAACCATCCACCCCACGCGAAAACCCGCAACACGATGTGATTTTGACAGACCATTTAAAGTAACGACAAACCGATCTGGGGCCAAAGTTGCAATTGGGACATGGGTTAGACCATCCATAACTAAACGATCGTAAATTTCATCTGAAAAAATAATCAAATCAAATTCCCGCGCTAATTCCACGATACCTTCTAATATCTCTTTTGGATATAGAGCACCTGTAGGGTTATTGGGATTAATGACTACAATTGCTTTGGTTTTACTGTTAATCTTAGCACGCATATCCGAAAGATCAGGATACCATTCACTTTCTTCATCACAAATATAATGAACGGGTTTACCACCAGCAAGAGAAACAGAGGCTGTCCACAGTGGATAATCTGGGGAGGGTACCAATATTTCATCACCGTCATTACACAAGCCTTGCATGCACATTGTAATTAATTCGCTAACACCGTTGCCAGTATAAATATCATTTATCGTAACATTAGGAAATCCCTTTAATTGGCAATATTGTTCAATTGCCTTTCGTGCCGAAAAAATTCCCTTAGAATCAGAATAGCCTTCTGATGAACGGACATTCATAATCAAATCACGAACAATTTCATCCGGGGCTTCAAAGCCAAAAGGTGCAGGATTACCAGTATTTAGTTTTAAAATACTAACGCCTTCTTCTTGCATGCGATCGGCCTCTTCCAACACCGGACCGCGCACGTCATAGCTGACACCTTCTAATTTATTTGATTTCTCAAAGTGTTTCATCATCATCGCCCCTTTTTAATTGAATTCTTTTAATTACTTTACTTTTTTATCCTTTAAAAAGCAATCTTTCCTGTGATTTTTCGCAAAAGTTTTAATTTTTTTCCACCAAGAATTAATACCAATGTCAGTAGCGATACTTGCCACAATTCCCAGAAAAATTCCCAATAAAAGCTTATCTAAAATTAAGCCAACTAAAAGCCCCAACAAAACTGCAGGCAAAAGAAACGTACCGTCAGATTTTTTCATATTAACCTTCCTTTTCAATCTTAATCTTGACAAAGGATTTTTTTCTAAGGTATCATAAGTTGTTGTTTTCGCAGAAGTGTTGGAATTGGCAGACAAGCAAGATTGAGGGTCTTGTGGGCGTAAAGCTCGTGCGGGTTCGACTCCCGTCTTCTGCATCACTCCAGTATGTTTAAAAGGATACAAATCTTATTTTTCTAAGATTTGTATCCTTTTATCTTTTTATCGCGCTTAAAAAAGTGAAATGGAATCACTTATTTGCAGTTGCTAAATAAGACCAAAACAAAACCTTGGACAGTCCTTTTTATAAATAGCCTTTTCTAAATACTTCGCCTTAAAATAAAGCAAATAATCAAAAATATATATAAATTTTTTTAATTAGCCAATTTATTACAAAAGAGACCGTACTTGCTGCAACACAACTGACCTAAATACCTAACTTTTTTTAGCGCAGTAGATATCTGAGCCTTTTGCACTAGCCCATTTCTACAAAACAGTCGGGTCATAATGATACGTAATATCGCCATTATGATGCGCTTCACCGACAAAGTATTTTTTATCTTCACGACTAGCCCAAGCATTGCGAAAAAGGAAAAAATTTTCCTGTGTCACTTCAATTTTTTCAATTTCACCATTTTTCAATTTCTCTAGTTGTAAATCATATGCTTCCATTTAATCAAAACCTCTTACTCTTCAAAATAGCTGGGGCTGCGGCGACTTTCTGATTGCCCCTCTTCAATTAAGCCTTTTAAATCGCGCTCTAAAACTTTCCCCTTTTTTTCCTTATTTACTGCTGCTTTAGCAGTTGTATCCTCTTTTTCGGAATTTTTTTCATGATGAAATTTTTCAACAGTAGGATCATCACCTTTTTTTTCTTGAAAAGCAGCCGGTTCATGATCAAACAGCAAATACTGTTCTTTGTTTTTGTGTAAGGAGTCGATTAATTCTGTTTCCTCCACAGCTGCTTTTTTCTCATCAGGAATTAAAGAAGCTGGAATATATTTGGGGACAAAATAAGAACGCCCTGAAGAATAACGCTTCATTGTACTTTCTTCAGGTGTTATTTGCGGTTTGTTCTTCACTTTATAGGTGGAGCGCTTATAATCTTTCCCAAAAAGAGAAGTTCGACCGGCTAAATCTGTTTCAGGTTTAATTTTCTTGCTGTAGTCTGGTAAATTTTCCCGATGTTTTTTTAGCTCTTCTTGCTGCGCCAAGGTATGTCCTTGTTTTGCAGCAGTCGCTTTACGGGAACGGCGCAAGGCCCGTTCTTCTTGCATCTGTGTGTTTTTTAAAACACTTTTTTTAGGTGGTGTATAAAAGGCGGTTCCCTTGTCTTCTGGCTCATCAGTTAAAAGCCAGCTGCGATCTTTAGCAAAGAGATTCCGCTTTTCTTTTTGAATTTTTACGTTTTCATTATCATCATAGGCTGGAAAACGGTAATGTTTACGGTTAATATCTGTATATTTTCCCATTTTAATTCATCCTTTATCTACTTTGTTTCATCATACCATAAAGTACCAAAATCTAGCGAAATTCGCCACGAATAACAATTGTTTTAAAAAAATATACAAAAAAACCTGAACAAAATTTGCCACAAGCGCAGTTTATCTGTAGGAGCTTACTTGCAGTTTTATTTTGTTCAGGAATATTTTTATTAATCAAAAAGATAAATTATTCAAACAACTTACCACTAAAAGTTAGCGTTCCGGCCTCTTGAATCGTATTGTTACGCCCAATAATCGCCTGCAAGCGTTCTTTAGCAATCGGTAAGGGACGCAATGTTTGAATTTCTGCTACATTCAAAACTTGAAGCCCGTTTGTCGGATTAAAAAAGACCAAAACAAAGTCTTCTGCATCATAACGCAGTACTCCTAAAATCCGTTCTGTGTACAACAGCAAAAAATCTCCCTCGTAAATAACCGGATTTTCTGCCCGTAAAGAAATCCATTTACGACAAGCTTCATAACAGTCTTCCTCAATATTATCCCAAGGGAAAAACTTGCGGTTATCTGGATCTTTGCCCCCAGTTAAACCAGCTTCATCACCATAATAGACACAAGGGACACCCGGAAAAAGATGCAACAGAGCAAAAGCCAGTGACAGTTTTCGTTTATCGCCATTTAATTGCGTTAAAATTCGCTCCGTATCGTGGGTCCCAATATTATTGAAACTATTGTAAAAAATGTCCCGAGGATAATTTTCTTGTAAGGTTGTAAAATGGCTGGCAATAGTTTCTGGACGACAATCTGCCATAAGAAAAGCTAGTGCTTGCTCTCTTAGAGGATAGTTCATAACCCCTTGGAGATGGTTTCCTAAAATATATTGGCGTCTTTTGCCATAAGAAATTTTATTAGAGGCGTCTTCCCAGACTTCACCTAACAAAACTTTGTCCGCAAATTGGTCCAAATTGCTTCGAATACCGGCAATAAACTCGTCTGGCAATTCATCCGCCACATCTAAGCGCCAGCCGTCAATACCAAATTTATTCCACTTTTGTAAAACACCAGCAGAACCAAAAATAAAATCTTGGAATTCTTTGTTCTCTTTATTAATTTCTGGTAAATCTTTTACTCCCCACCAAGAATTATATTCATCTGGATAGCGATTAAAGGTAAACCAAGGATAATACTGGCTATGAATATTACGATATGCTCCTTTATCAATACCGTAAGCGCCGTCGTAATTAAAGTAAAGACTGTTACGCCCTACGTGGCTAAATACACCATCTAAAATGACATGAATATCATTTTGATGCAACGCATCCAAAAGATCAGCAAAGTCTTCTTCTGTTCCTAAAATGGGGTCGATATTCAGATAGTTACTCGTATCATAACGATGATTACTTCTGGCTTCAAAAATCGGATTCAAATAAATCCCTGTAATTCCCAATTCTTTTAAGTAGGGAATTTTAGCTTTAATTCCTTTAAAGTTGCCTCCAAAAAAATCCCAGCGGGCAATATCGCCATTTTCATCTTTAATATACATCGGAGTATCTTCTTTACTACCATAAATAAATGTATTGGCCTTAGGATTATTTACTAACTCCTTGGGATTACCATTATAAAAACGGTCGGGAAAAATTTGATAAAAAACGCCTTTACGATACCAATTAGGAGCTGTTTCTTTTTTTTCAAAACAGGTCACTTGATAGGCATTTATCTCCTCTAAGTGATCGACCAGCTTTCCTGGGCCGCCTCCTGCTACTGCACCATAATATCGGGTATATTCTGCGTGGTTGGCGTCTAAATAATGTAATTCAAAATAATAAAAATAAACACCTTTCCCCTCGTTAAAAAAGTAATCAAAATGATAAATTGCCGTGCCATAACTTTCCATCTTAATCGTATGGCTTTGACCGCCATCATGGGCTATTACTAACGTTACCCCTGTGACGTTAGGATCATCTGCTTTAAACTTAAAGGATATAAACTCATTAACCAAAATCGCGCCAAAGGGCTTTTTATACTCTTCTAACCATGAATTAAAATACACTTTGGTCATGGGATTACCTCATAGCTTCTTTATGGGCAAAAACTGGTTCAATTTGCCAAATATCTTCTGCATAACGTTCTACTGTATGATCGGCCGAAAACTGACCGGCATTGGCGATGTTAATTAGGCTAATTTGTTGCCAATGTCTCTTATCTTGATAAAGTTCTTCAATTTGTTTTTGTGCGCGACAATAAGAATCAAAATCTCTTAGTACAAAGAATTCATCATTGTATTTGATTAACGAATCAAAAATTTCTTGTCCTTCAGAATGGATATTAGGAATCGTGCCATCGATAAAGGCATTCAAAACCTTTTGAATAGTCGGTGAATCCTCATAAATTCCCATCGCATTGTAGTTTTGTGCATGATAATAGGCATAAACTTCTTCTTCAGTTAAGCCAAAAATAACAATATTTTCTGTCCCTACGGCATCGCGAATTTCGATATTAGCACCGTCTAAAGTTGCCAAGGTAACTGCACCATTTAACATTAATTTCATATTGCTAGTACCAGAGGCTTCTTTTGAGGCCAGTGAAATTTGCTCACTTACATCAGCAGCTGGAATAATCCGTTCTGCTAATGTCACATTATAATTTTCTAAAAAGACAATTTTCAGTCGATCTTTAATGTCTGGATCATTATTAATTAATTGCGCAGTTTCATTGATTGCTTTAATGATGGCTTTAGCATATGTGTAACTCGGCGCCGCCTTAGCCCCGAAAATAAATACCCGCGGTTCTATCGGTAAATCTGGCTGTTTTTTTAGATCAAAGTATAATTTCAAAATGTGTAAAAGATTTAGCAGCTGTCGTTTATATGCATGCAGTCGTTTTATTTGGACATCGAAAATCGCATCAGGAGAAACGGTAATAGCAGTTGTCTCTTTAATATATTTGGCTAAAGCAACTTTATTTTCTCGTTTTGCTTTTGCTAAGGCTGTCAAAACGTCATCATCTTCAACGAAATTTTGTAGCAAATGCAAGTCATTTGGTTTTTTACGCCACGAAGTTTTAATTGTTTCGTCTAAAATCTTTGCCAAAGGTTCGTTAGAAAGTTGCAGCCAACGTCTTTGGGCAATACCATTGGTTTTATTATTGAAGCGCCTTGGGAAAATCACGTAAAAATCATGTAACACGACATTTTTCAATAAGTCGGTATGCAATTTAGCAACACCATTGGTACTATGGCTACCAATAATTGCTAAATTCGCCATGTGAACTTGGCCATTTTGGATAATCCGAGTACGCTCGATTAAATTTGTTTCATAATATTTGCGATATTGCGTAACAAAACGACGGTCAATTTCAGCAATGATTTGATACATCCGTGGCAGCATTTCCTGCATTAACTCAATCGGCCATTTTTCCAGTGCCTCTGCCATAATCGTATGATTGGTGTAACTCATTACTTTAACAGTCACTTCCCAGGCTTGCTCCCAAGATAAATCACATTCATCCAGCAAAATTCGCATCATTTCTGGTATACATAAAGCCGGATGGGTATCGTTAATGTGAATGGCAATAGATTGGCTCATGGCAGTTAGCGGTTTATTTAATTTTTTAAAGTAGCGAACGATACTTTGAACACCTGCCGAAACAAAGAAATACTCTTGTAAAAGTCTGATTCTACGACCTCTTTCATTAGAATCGTCAGGATACAAAACTGCGGTTAAATCTTCTAATTCGCGGCGGTCTTCTAAACTGCGATACTTACTTTCTTCTGAAGCTGGAATTTCGACAGACCATAGTCTTAAGGTATTTACCACATCATTTTGATACCCTACCATTGCTGTATCATAAGGAACAGCTTTAATGAGACGACTATTTTCATAGACTGGTTTTAAGCGACCATCGGCTAGTGGCATCATGTAAACATTTCCACCAAAGCGCACATCGACAGCCTTACTTTCTTTGCGCACTTCCCAAACATTCCCATTATTTAACCATTCGTCTGGTAATTCGACTTGATACCCATCAACAAAACGCTGTTTAAACAAGCCATAATCATAGCGAATACCATTGCCGTTTCCTGGTAAGCCACAAGAAGCAATCGAGTCCATAAAACAAGAAGCTAAGCGCCCTAAGCCCCCATTTCCCAAAGCCATGTCTTTTTCTTGTTCCACAATCGAATCCAATGAAAAACCTAATTCGGTTAAACCATCCCGAACGGTGTCTAAAATTCCTAAATTTAATAAATTACTTTTGAGCATTTTCCCGGGTAAAAATTCAATGGAAAAGTAATAAACTTGCTTTGTTTCCTCAGTTAAATAATCTTTCCACGTTTGTACCCAATCATCAGCATAATACGTTTTTACCACGCTTCCCAAAACGTGAAAAAGTTCTTGCGGTGTTGCATCACTGATATCCATCGCATATTTTTCTTTGAGCCGCTGGATCATTTCCTCTTTAAAAACCTTCTTGGTAATTTTCATCTCTTTTCCTCCCGGATATTAAAAAGTTGAAGAAGATTCCTTCTTCAGCTAAATATTTTTTAGTAATTTCCTTTTTAATTCGACAGGTAAGAAACCGAAAAACAGTCAGCTGTTTCTCGGTTTCCTCTGCCTACTTGCTAAATTAGCGTTTCATATAACGCAACATATTCTTTTGAAGAAGTTTTCCAACTAAAATCTTTGACCATCGCTTGTTTGATTAAGCTTTGCCAAGTTGTAAAATCATCAGTGTACAAAATCAGCGCTCTTTCAATTGCTTTTAAAAGCTGATAGGAACTAAATTCAGCAAAACCAAAACCAGTTCCGACGCCGCTCACGATATTAAAAGGTGTAACCGTATCTTTTAGGCCCCCGATTTCATGAACAATCGGCAACGTTCCATAACGCATCGAAATCATTTGTGATAAGCCACATGGCTCAAATGCAGAAGGCATTAAAAAGACATCTGCAGCTGCATACATCATTTGAGCTAAGTTCACATCAAAAGAGATGCTAACGGAACATTTTTCTGGATAAGTCGCTGCAAAATAGCGGAAGCCATTTTCAAAATCCTTATCTCCTGTTCCAAGTAGGACTAATTGGACATCATTTTGTAAAATATTGTGTAGTTCATCTAATAAAAGGTTAAAGCCTTTTTGGTAAGTTAGACGGCTGACAACTGCTAAAAGCGGCACATCGGCTCTTTGAGGTAGTCCCATTTTTTCTTGCAACGCAGCTTTATTTTGCGCTTTTCCCGTCAAGTCTGTGTTGTCATAATGAAAAGGTAACGCAGGATCTGTTTTGGGATCGTTTAAATCGTAATCAATCCCATTTAAAATACCGCTTAACTTGCCAGCTTCCATTCGCAAAATAACATCCAGGCCAGAACCAAATTGTGGTGTTTGTATTTCCTCAGCATAAGAAGGACTCACCGTATTGACGCGATCAGCGTATAAAATTCCTGCTTTCATAAAATTCAAGCAATCATTCATGCGCACAGTTCCATCTTCATAACGCTCCATCCCCACACCAAATAAATCAGGTAAAACACTGCCGTCGTATTGTCCTTGAAATTCAATATTGTGGATGGTTAAAACCGTTTTGATGCTGTTATACGCATTAATCCAACGATACTTCTCTTTTAATAAGAAAGGAACCATGGCAGTATGGTAGTCATTAACATGTAAAACATCTGGAACAAAACCAATTCGTTCCAGCATTTCAATTAATGCCAATTGGAAAAAGGCAAACCGTTCGCCATCGTCATAATAACCGTATAAACCATCCCGATTACCAAAGTAATATAAATTGTCTAAAAAATAATAGGTAACATCATTTAAAACTAACTGTTTTACCCCGCAATACTGCCTGCGCCAACCAACATTTACATAAAAAGAAAATAAATCTTCACACTGATCAGCGTATTTTTCCGGAATTTTTTTAGCGAAATAAGGCAATACGACACGACAATCAATTCCTTTTTTTACTAATTCCTTTGGCAGGGCACCTGCAACATCCCCAAGTCCGCCTGTTTTAAAAAAAGGGGCACATTCAGCGGCAGCAAATAATACCTTCATTTTATTCGCCTCCGTAAATATCTGAAATCACATGACTTTGTTTTTTGATTACTAACGGCTCTTCTTTTGTCCCAATGATTTTAACGCCAGGGGCCACTTGAACTTCTTTATCTAAAATCGCATATTTTACTAGCGCCCCAGTACCAATTTTATTATTTGCCATAATGATAGAATCTTCTACTGTCGCGTCTTCACTAATTAGTGTGTGACGAGAAACTAACGAATTCTTCACGGTTCCTTCAATAATTGAACCTGTTGCAAATTGCGAATTCTCTACTTGTGAAGTCGGTGCATAATATGTCGGCACTTCATTTTTTAATTTAGTATAAATTTTCTTACTTGAATATAACAGTGAACTAAATTTTTGTGGTTCCAACATATCCATATTCGCTTGATAGTAAGAATTAATATCAAAAATATTGTTTAGATAACCAGTATATTCATAAGCAGAGCTTTTCACGTTGGTAATATTAGAACGTAAGAAGCTTTCTAAGTTAACAGATACTCCCTCATTTTGACCTTGAGATAAGGCCTCGATCAGGCGGTTAGTTTGAACGATATAAATATCGGCTGATAAATTCACCAAGTCTGTCAATTGCGCATCTTTTGCTTGTGTTGCACCAATAATTTTGCCGTGTTCTTCAACGTCTAAAACAATATCGGTTGAATAAACTTGTGATTTTGGCATCCGTTTATAGACAACCGTCATATCGTTTTCTTGCATTTGATGAATTTTTAAAACAGCGCGTAAATCAATGTTGCAAAGCATTTTGCTGCCCATAAAGACCGTATATTCTGACTTTGATTTGCGTAAGTAATCAATTACGGTATCGTAATAATGTTTATTTTCTGCTTTTTGTTTTAAGAAATCTTGGTAGACATGAATAAAGAAACGATTGCGAACGCTGTCTAAGTTCCACTCTTTGCCACCGCCGATGTGGTCAAAAACCGACTGTGTTTCCCCTTCATTAAAGACCATAAACACCGTATTAATGTTGGCATTTACAATACTGGATAAATTAAAATCGATTAAACGATACTTACAATCAAAGGGTAATGTTGCTAGCGGACGGTTTTCGGTTAATGGTAATAACTCATTATAACGATGTAAATTACCCAAAATCGCACACATTTTATTAGTTCTCATCAAGAGTCACTCCAATCACTTCAGAATAGCCGACAACAGCAATTTCCTCGCTGCCATCAATAACCGCATCGTCCCCGACAATCGCATTTTCCCCGATAATCGCCCGATGAATTTTAACATTTTTTCCAATCGTTGCCCCAGGCATTACCACGCTATCAGTAATAACGGTTCCTTCTTTCACTTGTACGTCGTCTGATAAAATGGAATGATTAATTTCACCTGAAACATAACAGCCATCCACAATTAATGAATTTTTCACTGCAGCTGTTTCGGTTAAAAAGTGCGGAGGTGAAATCGTATTTTTTGAAAATACGCGCCATGATTTGTCTCGAATTTCTAATTCCATATCCGGCTCGATGAATTCCATATTGGCTTCCCAAAGTGAATCAATTGTGCCTACGTCTTTCCAATAGCCAGAAAAACGGTAAGCAAATACATTTTCACCTGATTCAAGATAGTTTGGAATAACGTGTTTCCCAAAGTCGATCATTTGACCATCTTTTGAGTAGCTGTTCATTAAGACATTCCGTAAGCGTCCCCAGTTAAAAATATAAATCCCCATCGATGCTAAGTTGTTTTTGGGTTCCTCTGGTTTTTCTTCAAATTCAATAATGCGATCACTTTCATCTGTATTCATAATCCCAAAACGTGAAGCTTCTTTAATTGGGACTTCAATAACAGCGACAGATAATGAAGCATTATTGGCTTTATGGGTTTCTAACATGTCTTCGTAATCCATTTTATAAATGTGGTCGCCAGACAAAACTAAAACATATTGTGGATCCATTTGATCAATATAGGCGATATTTTGATAAATTGCATGGGCCGTGCCTTCAAACCACTTACTTCCTTCAGAACTTGAGAATGGTTGTAAAATCGTTACCCCTGAATTGATGCCGTCTAATCCCCAACTAGCGCCATTACCAATATGATTGTTTAATGCTAATGGTTGATATTGTGTAACCACACCAACATTGCGAATTCCTGAGTTGGCACAATTGCTTAAAGTAAAGTCAATAATTCGATAACGTCCGCCAAACGGGACTGCTGGTTTGGCAATATTTTTGGTTAATTTTCCTAGCCGCGTTCCTTGACCGCCGGCTAAAATCATTGCTAACATTTCTGTTTTCATTTTTGCGGTGAAATTTCACCATTCCCCCCTTTTATTTTTCAGCTTTTACATTTTTGCGCTTACTACTTGATTTCACCCGTGTATTAATTTCAGCTGGTTTAATCAATAATGCCCCAAGTGCTGGCACAATAGTCTGAATTTGATAATCATAATCTTTAAACGGAACAGTAATTGCCTCTTTTATAGCATTAGGTTTAACCCACGTTCCGCCAAATTCTTTCATTTCCGTATTCAAAATTTCTTGGTAAGTTCCTTTATATGGCACACCCACGGCAAAGTTTTTTCGCTCGACAGGCGTTAAATTTAAAACGACAATGACAAAATCTTTTTTGGTTTTCCCCCGCCGAATGAAACTTAATACTGTATCGGCATCATTATCGGCATCAATAATTTCAATCGTGTCATAGCTGCCTTCTAGTTCCCAAAGCGCTTTTTCTGTTCGATAAAGTTCATTTAACGTCTTAGTGAAATGTTGCATCTTAGAATTCATCTCGTCATTTAAATCAACCCATTCCAAACCATGGTCATATTTCCACTCTAAAAATTGTCCCCATTCGCTTCCCATAAAGAGCAGCTTCTTACCCGGGTGAGCAATCATATAAGTATATAGATTACGTAGTTGTGAAAATTGTTTGTACCGATCTCCCCACATCTTATGCATCAGGCTTTTTTTACCATGAACCACTTCGTCATGAGACAAAGGTAAAATATAGTTTTCACTCATCATATACATGAAAGAAAATGTCAAAAGATTAAAATTATGCCCACGATAAATTGGATCCATTTCGTAAAAACGCAAGACGTCATTCATCCAACCCATATTCCATTTATAATCAAAGCCAAGCGCACCGCTTTCAATCATACCGGTAATTTTCGTATCAGAAGAACTTTCTTCAGCAATCATTAAGGCTTCAGGATGTGCTAACTTCACCACAGCATTTAATTTTTGCAAGAAGTAATAACCTTCAAAATTACGATTGCCTCCTTCATGATTTGGCGTCCACGGACCTTCATCGTAATCGCGGTAAATCATGTTAGACACAGCATCCACACGAATACCATCGAGATGGTAAAATTCCAACCAAAAAAGTGCACTGGAGATTAAAAAGCTTTGAACTTGTGGTTTACCTAAATCAAAGTTAATTGAACCCCAACGAACATTTCGAGCCCGATTTCTATCTTCATACTCAAAAGTTGGCGTGCCGTCATAGTAGGGTAAGGTATCTTCATTGATACAAAAATGCCCCGGAACCCAATCGACTAAAACGCCAATATTTTCTTTATGACAAGCTTCAACAAAATCTTGAAATTCTTCTGGTGTACCATAATAAGAACTTAAAGCAAAATACCCAACTAATTGATAACCCCAAGATTTTCCTAAGGGATGCTCCATTAATGGCATAAACTCAATATGGGTATAGCCCATTTCTTTAACATACGGAACGAGTTCTTTTGTTAAGTCAGAAAAGGTATAAGGTGTATTGTCTTCATGATGCTTCCAAGAACTTGCATGCACTTCATAAATGTTAAGAGGCCGCTTAAAATGATTCGTCCGCTTTTTGCGCCCTTGCCATAACCCATCTTTCCATTTTTTCTCCTGTAAAGTATGTAAAACCGCTGCACTTCCGGGACGTTCTTCAAAACGAATGGCAAAAGGATCAATTTTAAAAATCTCGCGTCCGTTTGCTTGGCGCACCTTAAACTTATAAAGATCTCCCTCGTGAGGTTTATCTGTTATAACTTCCCAAATTCCTGATTCTCGCTTTAGTAAAGGTAGTGAATCATCCCATTCATTAAAATCTCCCACCAACCAAACTTGTTGCGCATTAGGAGCCCAAACTCGGAAAACAAAACTGTCATCAGTTAATTTATGTGCACCCAAAAAATGCTGGCTATAAAAATTTTCCCCTGTTAAAAACCGTTCTTCTGCTGCTAGCACTTCAACTTCTTGCTTTTTTTCAACCATACCAGTTTCCTTTCTATAATGAATCTTCCCCATCAGACAATTAAATTCCAATCAAAAGTTAGAAATAAACTCAGTTAAACTGCTAACTTTTTCTAATATAATAATAACACACTTCTAATCTTTGAAAAGTATTTTGTGTAAAAAAATAACTCGGTTTCTATAAAAGAAATTCATTCTATTTCGTAACAGTTAAACCGCTCAAAATATAAAGCGTTTACACCGTTATTGATGAATGCGATAACAATGGTGATGTATAAGTGATATTTACTTTAAAAATATTTTTGCACAATAAAAAATAAAAATTATATAACTAAATCCGAACATTCTAAAAGATGACGGAACTTTATATGAGACAACAATGAGCATTATTGTTTAAAAATGTTGTGATTTTTAGCAAACAAAAAAGCACTTGATTTTAAAAAAAATCAAGTGCTTAAAAATAATTTATTATTTAGAGATTTACCAATTATAAAAAAATCGTTTACAACATCACAAGTTTATGATAGCTAACTATCCCACATTGAAATAAACCCATCATAGCTAAAAATATGCGAATGGTAAGCGGCAAGTATGGGATAATTAAAGCCAGTGACAATAAGATGATTCCTTGTATAAATGAGTATGAATGACAAAACGGTAAAAAGAACCGCAACGCCACAAATGCAAAAAAACTACTAACAGAAATCAAGATGAATTTGAAAAAGACCACTAACAGATGATCAAAAGCAGGATGGTAACGTAAAGCATCTTCCACTGTAAAAAGCGTTTCGGGATTAATCAAAAGTAAATAAATTGAATAATAAAGACCAAAAAATATCATCAAACCATGACTTGCTAATAAAAGACGTCGCGTCATTTCCTCACCTCCCACATTCCATAACAATCGTTCTATATAACGATTGTAATCTATTCTTAATATTTTTGCAATAATATTCTATTTTGATTAGTCTTTCAATTGTAATTTCTGAATTTGTAGTGTATTTTGGAGCAATAAGGGGGTTTTTAATTGGATTTCAAATTATTATTTATGATCTTTGCTATTAATTTTGCCTATATCACCCTGAATACGCTCCGCTTTATGTTAACAATGAAGGGTTATCGTGTCATTGCACCACTTGTGAGTATGGTTGAAATTACGATTTATATTTTAGGACTTTCAATGGTTTTAGATCGTCTGGATGATCCTATCAACTTATTCGTATACGCACTCGGTTATGCTGTTGGGATTAGTGTTGGGATTAAAATAGAAGATAAACTGGCTTTAGGCTATATTATGGTTACAGCTATCCTGCCTTCAAATACCAGTGAAGAAAATCATTTACCTAAAGTTTTACGCGACAATGGCTATGGCGTTACGCAAAGTAATGCACAAGGTTTAGAAGGTGAACGTGTTGTGCTTGAGATTTTGTCACCACGAAAAAATGAGCGCCAACTTTATCAATTAATCAAAAGTGTGGAAGAACGTGCTTTTATTATCTCCTATGAGCCAAAATACATTTCTGGTGGTTTTTGGACCAAAAAAGTTCGTAAAAGACAACTACGGCAATAAGAAAACACCGCTAATTTGCTAGTCCTTTGTTTAGCAAATTAGCGGTGTCTTTTTTCATATTAAATTAATGAAACTTTCTTTTTATGAGAAACATTCGACATTTACTTATTATTTTGTTATTATTGAACAGAAGAACTGTTTGGAGAGAGTATATGTCAAATTTAAAATTATTAAAATATCTTACGGTAGTTTGTGGGTTTATCGCTACGATTCTTTTTGTATCAACATTTTGTATCGATTACGTAGTTGATACCCTTGCGATTAAATTATCGTTAAATGCATTGGGCGAAAGTAGTAACCTGGGGAGCTTCTTTAATCACCTCCTTATTTTATTTACAGTTATCTTTAGTGGACTGCTTTATTACTACTGTAGGAAAACAGAAAAGACTGAATTTAAAGAAGCCACAATTTTTTATTTTATTGCTTTTTCAATTTTATTTCTACGTACGTTTCTTCCTACTGGGAATATTCATTCGTTTTTCTATCTTTTAGCAACTGGCATTCAAATACTAACGACTTTAATGGCACTATTCTTCTTTTTAATTGCCTTTTTAAACCGGAAGTACCCTTTTAGCTTTGCCGTCTTAATGGCCATTGATATCCTAATTTATTTGGTCAGTGTTCTTTACAGTGTTTTACTTGCTGATTTTTCTTTACCTAATTTAGGAAGCCTTATTGCCGCAACAATTAACATTACTTTTTTTAGTATTTTCTTTATGAGCGCACCAATAAAAATACACGCATAACAAATAAAAGATGACGGAATTCTAGATTCCGTCATCTTTTATTTGTGTAGTACCGTTGTATAAACCAACAGAAAAACACTCGTTAAAAATTTACTATAGCCCTAGTCTTGATAGCTCACAAAAAATATCAGGTAGAATTCTAATACTAAGCTGAAAAAGAATAAAAAATTACAAAAAAAAAGAAGCGATTGCTCACTTCCTAATAACTCTATTTTTCTACCCACAACTCTTTTATGACACCATTTGTATAAACTTTATATAAAGATTCAACTTTGCGTTTTGGACTTGTTGCCACGATTAGATAGAACTTTCCATTGGCATCAAAATCTAATTCTCCTACAACTTTGTATAAGCACGGTTGGTTGTCATACTTCGCATTATCTAATAAATATTTAACCGCCTGTGCCCCAGTTACGATAAAGTTATTTTCCACCAACCAATCAACCACGATCGGAACAATTGTCTGTGCGCCAAGCTCTTGTTTTTGCTGAATCGCTAAAATGATTTCACCGTCAGAAAAATGATTTTCATCAATTTGATTAGCTTTCAATTCAGCTCGTGCAGCCTCTACTTCTGCCATCGAAATAAATTGAATCATCGAACCACTTACTACCGGTTTACTTTTTACATACTCTTTTTTGATCTTCTCCATCCAGAAGCCCCCCTGATTCATTCTATAATAATAATATCATCTTATTATTAGAAATTCAACATATATTATTATTATTTTTTAATTTAAAGATATTTAAATTAATCGGGTAATTCTGTTAGGTGTAAAAAAATCAATAATATAAAATATTAACGTAACATTTTAGGATTATCTTCGCGTCTATTGCGATTTAATTAGCTTTAAAAAAACAAATAAGTATTTTTTGTTACAAATAAAATAAATTTGTTTTCTCATCTTATTTTCATCATTATCCTTTAAGAATAATAAATTGTAAAAAATCTATTTCTTTAAAATCCAAAAACCGTGTAAATAATAACTGCCATTTAAAAACATCATCGGCTAAAGAAATTACCTGTTCACCATAATGATCAAAAATTGGTACTGCCAGCTGTAAATTGTCACTGTCATCAATCGCTAAAATATCGGTCATGACTAGTGCTTGCCTAAAAATAGACGGACGCACTTTCTTCTTTTGATAAGTCCTTTGAATAATATAAGAAAATTGATCAAGAGCATAATTTAGCTCCACATCACCTAACAAGGCATATAAAGAGTTTTCTTCTGTCAACTCACTTTTCTTTAAAGCATTAAAATAGCCAGGCAATGTAGTCGTCTGATCTTTTAACTGACAACTTATTAAGTGCAATTTCTCATTTTCTAGTTTTGTAGCAGTTGCAAATGAAATCGCGTCCGTAACCCCATAAAAATAATCTTGTTCTAAAAGATTGTTAAAATAATTTAACGCCGTCAATACGTTCTGATCACTTTCTTTTTTTAACGTTTGTAAAGCTAACTGAAATGTTTTTTCCTCCTGAATATTAGCAACTAATGCTGGTGTAACAACAGGAAAAAGCAGTCGATAGCGCCTATCTTTTCGTACTATTAATTGCAATTTTATTGCTGTATCAATCGTTTTTTCAAGATCATGATTGGTAATCTCTTTTTTTAAATCACGCAAAATAGCAGCTTCATGTTGAAAGAGATAGTGACAAAGCTGTTGAAAGGTGGGCTTGTGAGCCAGATTTTGATATGCTTCTTTGTGATTACCGCCATAATAAAATTTCATATTCACATAATTCCAATCTTTAAAAATATCATTAAAGAAAAATACCCGAACAAGCACCAATCACTACCATAAAAAAGTGATGCGACCGCTTTTGCTCGGATATCATTCTAATAGTTCCTATTTTTAGGCAAACGCCTCTGTTAGTTGTGGTACAACTTGTTTTTTGCGTGAAACCACACCTTTTAGCAGCGCACGATTATTTTCTAATTTTGTATTAAAAGCTGCCTCTACTTTATCCTTAGGTTCACCAATAACAAGTAACTCAGAATCACTATCTAAAATATTGGTAACAATTAAGACAAATAGATCATAACCATTTTTTTCATTTTCAACTTCCATTGCGGCTTCTAATTCTTTTTGACGATCAAAAACTTCCTTTAAATCAACGGTATTAACTTGACCAATTCGGATGTTTTTATCGCCCATTGGGAAACTTTTAGCATCAAGGTCTAATAAAACGCTAGCTGATTTATCGCTTAAGTTTGTCCCAGCTTTTAGCATCTCTAAGCCATATGCCTCATAGTCTGTTTCACAAATAGCTGCAAGTTCTTTTGCCGCAGCAACATCTTCAGGCGTGCAAGTTGGTGATTTGAATAACAACGTATCTGAGATAATTGCAGAAAGCATCATACCTGCAACAGCTTTTGGAATTTCTACTTGTGCTTCTTTATACAATTTCAAAACAATTGTACTCGTACAACCCACTGGTTCAGCACGGTAGTACAATGGATTAGCAGTTTCAAAGTTTGCAATCCGATGGTGGTCAACAACCGCTAAGATATTTGCCTCTGCAATATCAGCAGCACTTTGTTGAAATTCATTGTGGTCAACTAACATAACGTTTTCTGTATCATCTTTTACATTTGAAATTACGCGAGGTGCAGTTAGACCAAAGTGATCCAAAGCGTACTGAGTTTCTTCACTTGGTGTACCTAACGCAACTGCCTCAACTTCTTCATCACGCAATGTATTTTGCAAGTGGGCAAATGCAATTGCTGCGCCAATTGCATCAGTATCTGGGTTTTGATGACCAAAAACTAAAATTTTTGACATGTGGGACACTCCTTTAGTAATCATAGGTTTTACATTCTTCTTTATGATAGCAAAAAACAGGAAAGATTCAATCATAAATGCATCTTTCCTGTTAATTTTTAGCGCGTTAAGTACTTCATATATTCATCTGTATGCAATAGTTCTTTTGCATTTTTAACACGATTTTCAGTCGGTGGTTCAATTCCTTCTAATGGATATTTTAAACCCAATTCTTGCCACTTGTACTTGCCCATCGTGTGATAGGGTAAAATCTCAACCTTATCGACATTTTGCAACGTCTTAATAAAGTTATCTAAGCGGATCAAATACGCATCATAGTCACTGCGATAAGGAACCAATACGTGACGAATCCAGACCGGTTTATTTATTTCAGATAAATATTTGGCCATTTCCAAAATAGGGGTATTGGCTTGTTTGGTCAGTTTTTTATGGGCATCATTGTCGATATGTTTAATATCAAACAACAATAAATCCGTATATTCCATTAAAGTATTGAATTTTGAAAAGAAAGGTTCTTCTCTGGTAAAAGGTTGCCCACAGGTATCAATGGTCGTATGAACCCCAGCCGCTTTGGCTTTTTTGAACAAATCAATTAAAAAATCAAGTTGTAACAACGGTTCTCCACCACTTACTGTGATTCCGCCTTTTTCTCCCCAAAATTCTTTATATTTTAAGGCTTCTTCTAAAACATCATCTGCTGTACGCTCTTTACCACTGCCAATTTTCCAAGTATCCGGATTATGGCAAAACTCACACCGCATCCGACAGCCTTGGGTAAAAACGATAAAGCGAATGCCTGGTCCATCAACGGAACCAAAACTTTCGGTTGAATGAATACGACCTGTCACAGTCATGCTTATGACTTCCTTTCGTATATGAAATACTTGAAACAAACGTCTCAAAAAAGAGGCTAGAAATTTTTTATGCCGCAATTCCAGCCTCTTTTTCACTACGTTTTTTGTGAAGAAGAGGACAAGCAAAAATAAAAAGTGACGGATAGTTTCCCATCCGCCACCTTGTAGTACGTTTAAAATTGAAATTACATAGATTCGTGCATTGTCCGTGCAATAACGTCATCTTGTTGTTCTTTCGTTAACTTAATGAAGTTTACGGCATAACCAGATACCCGAATTGTTAATTGTGGGTATTTTTCTGGATGTGCTTGCGCATCTAACAAGGTATCCCGGTTGAAGACGTTAATGTTCAAGTGGTGACCACCTTTTGTTGCATATCCGTCTAACATGGTTGCTAAGTTTTCTTCTTGGGTTGCTTCGTCACGACCTAAGGCTTTTGGTACGATAGAAAACGTATTTGAAATACCATCTAATGAATAGTCGTAAGGAATTTTCGCAACTGAAGACAAGCTTGCTAACGCACCATGTGTGTCGCGTCCATGCATTGGGTTAGCCCCTGGCGCAAATGGTTGGCCCGCACGACGTCCGTCTGGTGTATTCCCTGTTTTCTTCCCATAAACCACATTGGATGTGATTGTAAGAATAGATGTGGTGTGTTTTGCATCACGGTAAGTTTTGTTACGTTTTACTTTCGTCATGAAGGTTTTCAATAAGTTCACCGCGATTTCATCCACGCGATCATCGTTATTGCCGTATTTAGGATAGTCGCCTTCAATCACGTAGTCTTCTACGATTCCATTTTCATCACGAACTGTTTTCACTTTGGCATATTTAATGGCAGATAATGAGTCAACTGCAACAGAGAAACCAGCAATACCAGTTGCCATTGTGCGTAGGATATCTGTATCTTGTAATGCCATTTCAATCCGTTCGTAAGAATATTTATCGTGCATGTAGTGAATGATGTTTAATGTATTCAAGTACAATTCTGTAATCCAGTCCATCATGGCATCATATTTGGCTAAAACTTCATCGTATTCTAGATATTCAGAAGTGATTGGTTGATATTTTGGTCCTACTTGTGCTTTTGATTTTTCATCAACCCCACCGTTAATTGCGTATAACAAGGTTTTCGCTAAGTTTGCACGAGCACCGAAAAATTGCATTTGTTTCCCAATGCGCATTGCCGATACACAACAAGCGATTCCGTAGTCATCGCCCCAATGAGGACGCATCACATCATCGTTTTCATATTGAATCGCAGATGTTTGGATACTCATTTTCGCACAGAAAGTTTTGAAGTTGTGTGGTAAACGTGTTGACCATAAAACTGTCAAGTTTGGTTCTGGCGCAGGACCTAAGTTTGCTAATGTGTGTAAGAAACGGAAGCTGTTTTTTGTTACCATGTGACGTCCGTCTTCACCCACACCACCGATTGATTCTGTTACCCATGTTGGATCCCCAGAAAATAGGGCATTGTATTCAGGTGTCCGAGCGAATTTTACAAGACGTAATTTCATAACGAAATGATCCACGATTTCTTGTGCTTCTTCTTCTGTAATCACGCCGTTTTCTAAGTCGCGTTCCACATAAATGTCTAAGAAAGTCGATGTCCGACCCAATGACATTGCTGCACCATTTTGTTCTTTGATTGCAGCTAAGTAGCCTAAGTATAACCATTGGAAAGCTTCTTTTGCGTTTGTCGCAGGTTGTGAAATATCAAAACCGTAAATGTTACCTAATTCTTTTAATTCAGCTAACGCACGAATTTGTTCGCTTAATTCTTCCCGTTGACGGATGATGTCTTCTGACATTGTACCGTTCCCACAGTTGGCTAAATCTTTTTGTTTTTCTTTAATTAAAAAGTCCACCCCGTATAATGCAATCCGACGGTAGTCGCCGATAATACGGCCACGGCCATAGGCATCTGGTAAACCAGTAATGACACCTGAGCGGCGTGCTGCGCGCATTTCTGGTGTATATGCATCAAAGACCCCTTGGTTATGAGTTTTGCGGTAGTCGCGGAAGATATGTGAAATTTCAGGATCGATTTCAAAACCGTATTCTTCAGCGGCTTGTTCAGACATACGAATTCCACCGAATGGTTGTAAACCACGTTTGAAAGGTTTGTCTGTTTGGAAACCAACCACTGTTTCTAAATCTTTATTTAAATAACCAGGACCATGAGAAGTAATCGTTGAAACTACTTTTGTGTCCATGTCTAAAACGCCACCGTTGTCGCGTTCTTGTTTGTTTAATTCCATTACTTGATCCCAAAGTTTTGTGGTAGCTTCTGTTGGGCCAGCTAGAAATTCATCTGTGCCGTCAAATTGTGTGTAGTTTGCTTGGATAAAATCACGTACGTTAACTTCGTTTTGCCAAGCTTTGCCTTTAAATCCGTTCCATTGTTCCATTGAATGGACCTCCTTAAAAATTAGCTATACTTATGTAACAGCTTTACGAACACAGTATAACACATCACTTTGACTTTGCAAGCATTTTCTTGTGTGTAGATGAACTATTCACCTCGTTATCTTATGAACGTCCTTATAAACCCCATTAAATCAATGATTACCCCATATGTAAACATCTTATTATTTTGTTAAATAAGCCCTTTCACTCTTCTTCATGCTCACAAAAAAGCATTTCTGTATTAACACAGAAATGCTTTTTAAATACAACTATTATAACAGATTAATTTTTGACAACAACCGGCTGTTTAATTTCTTTAACATCGATTACTTGCCCGCCATTTTTTTCATCCATAACAAATGAACCATTTGAAGTTCGATCAGAAATATTAAAATCCTTGACGTCAATTTCTGTTTGTTGCCCTTTTTGATTGGTTAATAACAATGTTTGATCCACACCATCACCCATATAAATGATGCGATGAGGATTATTTTTAAGTTCTCTTAGCACCATTAAGCCACGCTTAGCTCGGCCTAATTGATTTAACTCTTGAGCTAGCATTCGTTTCACGCCACCTCTTTGGGTTACGATAACTACCGGATTATCCCCCATCGGATATACCAACAAGCCGTTTACTACAAAATCCTCGGCTTTTAAATTAATTGACTTAACGCCAGCAGCTTTTGGACCTACTAGTGGTACCTCGCTTAGTGGATAGCGTAAACCAAAACCACGATGACTTACTAGAAAAACATCTAACGTATCGTTTTCATCGACTAAAAAGACATCTGTTATAACATCATCAGCATCTTTGAATTTCACAATCGCTAACGGACGACTCTTATAAGTTCGCCATGGCTCAAATTCCGACATTTTCGTCTGCTTAATAAAACCATTTTTTGTTATCACAACAAAGTTTTTAGCCGGATCTATTTGCTTGTAAGGATAAACGGCAATAATCGCCTCATCCACTGCCATATTCAACATCGTTTGCGAAATATGTTCCCCAATTTCTTTCCAACGTAAATCAGGTAGTTCATGAACTGGACGATAAATAACATTTCCTTTGTTAGTAATTAGCAGTATATGGTCCAAAGTGTTGACCTCACCTGTATATAACACAAAGTCCCCATCTTTCATTCCCAGCTCTTCTGGTTTAGAAGCTGCATAAGAACGCAGACTACTGCGTTTGATATATCCTTCATGGGTAACAGAAACAATAACATCTTCTTGAGCGACTAAAACCTCTGTCTCAATTTTCAGCTCTTTAATTTCCGC
Source organism: Enterococcus montenegrensis (assembly GCF_029983095.1). Lineage (NCBI taxonomy): Bacteria > Bacillati > Bacillota > Bacilli > Lactobacillales > Enterococcaceae > Enterococcus > Enterococcus montenegrensis. The sequence goes on along the minus strand of NZ_CP120467.1, from coordinate 1,115,087 downwards.
TTCAATTTGCGTTAGCCGCGGCTGTCCATATTGTTTTTTCACTTCTTTTAGCTCTTTTTTTATCACGCTTAAAAGTTCAGTCTCATCATCCAAGATCTTTTTTAATTCCGTAATATACGCAGCTAATTCTTTTGCCTCTTGTTGTAATTGCGTAATATCTGTATTGGTTAGACGATACAATTGCAAATTAACAATTGCTTCAGCTTGGGCTTCAGTAAAGCCATGAGCTACAATTAAATTATTTTTAGCATCTTTTTTGTCTTTACTACCACGAATCGTGGCGATGACTTCATCTAAAATCGACAATGCTTTCATTAAACCATCAACGATATGCTGACGTTTTTGCGCTTTATCTAACTCAAACCGACTCCGTTTTATCACAACGTCTCTTCGATGTTTGACATAGCTTTGCAAAATTGTGACTAATCCAACTTGTTTTGGCCGCATCTCATCAATAGCAACCATATTAAAGTTGTAGTTAATTTGCAGTTCCGTATTTTTAAACAGATAATTTAAAATACCCTCGGCGTTGGCATCTTTTTTCAATTCTACAACAATTCGCAACCCAGTTCTATCTGTTTCATCCCGAACCTCAGCAATTCCGTCAATTTTTTTTGCCAAACGAATTTCATCGATTTTCTTCACCAAGGTAGCTTTATTCACTTCATAAGGAATTTCATTCACAACGATCTGCTCTTTATTCCCTTTGATTTTTTCAATCTCCGTTTGAGAGCGGACAATCGCTTTGCCTTTTCCAGTTTCATAAGCTTTTTTCAGTTCTGCTTTACCTTGTAAAATTCCGCCAGTAGGAAAATCTGGACCCGGAATAAATTCCATTAATTTATCCAAACTAGCATTAGGATGGTCAATGAGATAAATCGTACCGTTAATTACTTCAGCTAAATTGTGTGTTGGAATTTCGGTGGCATAACCAGCAGAAATCCCAGTTGAACCATTCACCAAAAGGTTAGGAAATTTTGCTGGTAAAACAGTCGGTTCTTTTTCAGTATCATCAAAATTCCAAACCATATCAACTGTTTCTTTTTCAATATCTTTTAGCATTTCACCACTTAATTGTGATAAGCGCGCTTCTGTATAACGCATTGCCGCAGGAGGATCACCATCCATACTCCCGTTGTTACCGTGCATTTCAATTAAGATGGCTCGTAGTTTCCAGTCTTGACTCATCCGAACCATGGCTTCGTAAATACTACTGTCACCATGGGGGTGGTAATTCCCCATGATATTGCCGACAGACTTCGCTGACTTACGAAAGGCTTTTTCGTAAGTATTACCATCTTTGTTCATAGCATATAAAATCCGGCGTTGTACCGGTTTTAAACCGTCTCTGATATCTGGTAATGCACGTTCTTGAATAATATATTTTGAATAGCGGCCAAAGCGGTCGCCCATGACTTCCTCAAGTGTTAATTCTTGAATATTATGATTGTGTTCCACTTTGCCACCTCCTATTCTTCAAATAAACTGATTTCTGCAAAATTATCTTTGGCACCATCTGCATTTTTTGCATGTGCTTTTTCTTCATCAAAAATTTCACTACTAGATACTTCTTCATCTGCTTTTTTTTCTAAAATACTGCCATCTTCTTCTAAAGAAAATTGAACGTGGCTTTCAATCCACTTACGTCTTGGTTCAACTTTATCCCCCATTAACGTGGTAACGCGACGTTCAGCCTTGGCGGCGTCATCGATTCGCACACGAATTAACGTACGAGTTTCAGGATCCATGGTGGTTTCCCACAACTGCTCCGCATTCATCTCCCCTAACCCTTTGTAGCGTTGTAGCATATAGCCTTTACCAACTTGTTGAATGACTTGTTGTAATTCTTCATCTGTCCAAGCATATTCTGTCACTGCCTTTTTGCCAACACCTTTTGAAACTTTATAAAGTGGTGGTAACGCAATATAAACTTTTCCTGCTTCAATTAACGGTTTCATATAGCGATAAAAGAAGGTTAGCAGCAACACTTGAATGTGGGCGCCATCTGTATCCGCATCGGTCATGATAATAACTTTGTCGTAATTGCAATCTTCAATAGAAAACTCTGGCCCTACACCAGCACCAATTGTATAAATCATAGTGTTAATTTCTTCGTTTTTCAAAATATCTTGTAGTTTCGCCTTTTCGGTATTAATTACTTTTCCCCGCAATGGTAAAATTGCTTGAAATTTGCGATCTCGTCCTTGTTTTGCCGAACCACCGGCAGAGTCTCCTTCGACCAAATACAATTCATTTTTCTTTGGATTTCGCGATTGAGCTGGCGTTAGTTTACCAGAAAGTAAAGATTCACCTTTTTTACGCTTTTTACCGGTACGACTTTCTTCTCTAGCCTTACGAGCTGCTTCACGAGCCTCACGAGCTTTAATCGCTTTACGGACCAGCATTTGACTCATTTCGCTATTTTCTTGTAGGTAAAACCCAAGCTGTTCGCCTAAGACACCATCCACTGCATTTCGAGCGCTTGGTGTGCCTAGTTTTTCTTTTGTTTGTCCTTCAAATTGTAACAAGTTTTCTGGCACTCGAATGGAAAGTACCGCCGCTAACCCTTCACGAAAGTCACTACCTTCTAGGTTACGATCTTTTTCTTTTAATAAACTTACTTTACGAGCATATTCATTAAAAGCTTTCGTTAAAGAAGCCTTCATACCAGCTTCGTGAGTTCCGCCGTCTTTGGTGCGGACATTATTAACAAAGGATAAAATATTTTCTGAGTAGCCGTCGTTATATTGCATCGCGATTTCTACTTCAATACCATCTTTTTCCCCATTAAAATAAATTACTGGTGTCAGGGTATCTTTTTCTTCATTGAGGTAATCAACAAATTCTTTGATTCCTTCTTCAAAATGAAAAACTTCTGAAACAGGTTCTTCTCCCCGAAGATCCGTCAATGTAATTTTGACCCCACGTAATAAAAAGGCAGATTCTCGCAGGCGTTCAGCCAATGTCTCATAAGAAAATTTTATTGTTGAAAAAATGCTATCATCCGGTAAGAAAGTGACGGTAGTCCCGTTTTTCTTTTTTGTTTTCCCGATTTTTTTCAACGTTCCTTGGGGTTTACCGCCGTCTTTAAATTTTTCTTCATAAGCTACACCATCTCTGACGATGGTTACGGTAAGCCATTTTGATAAAGCATTCACAACACTGGCCCCTACACCATGAAGACCACCAGAAGTTTTATAACCGCCTTGACCAAATTTACCGCCGGCATGTAACACAGTAAAAATAACTTCTACAGTTGGAATACCAGAAGCGTGCATTCCCACAGGCATGCCGCGTCCATTATCGCTAACAGTAATACTATTGTCTTGATTAAGCGTAACATCTATTTCATTACCAAAACCAGATAAAGCCTCATCGACAGAATTGTCGACAATTTCGTAAACTAAATGATGTAATCCACGACTATCCGTCGAGCCGATATACATTCCTGGTCGTTTTCTGACAGCCTCAAGTCCTTCCAAGACTTGAATGGAGGCGTCATTATACTCAGTTGTTTTTTTTGCCAAAGCAAACGCTCCTTTGATAAAAGTAATGGGACAAGCCCTGTTATACTACACTATTTTAGCGCAATTCAAAAGCGCTCCTTCTATCTTACTCTAAAAAACCTGTGAAAAAAAGTATTAAATAGGCAAGAGTACAGGAGATGTTCAAACCACAAAGAAAAACACAAACATACGTTCTTGTTTTATTTTAAAGAAAAATACGTATAAATGCAATTACAATTCAAAATAAAGCTTATTTTACTTAAACGTCAAATTTTTACGTATTCGTTATACAGTCAAAGTCACGCCTTTTCAGACAAAAAAACTAAGCAAACTTTTTGTAACTGCTCTTTTAGCCTCAAGTTTGCTTAGTGATTTTTTTATTAAAAATATTATGCGCCCATTTTGTTTAACTCAATTTTGATACAACGATTCATAATTACATCATCTCGTTTTGCTTCATGCAGCATTTCCCAAGCTTGCTCATTTTCTAAACCAAGTTGCGCCCAGTAAACCTTGGCATCTATCTTTAAAAAGTCTGCTGCAACGTCTGGCAAAAACTCGCTGCGACGGAAGATATCCACAATGTCAATTTTTTCAGGAACACTGGCTAAATCAGAATAAACTTTTTCACCTAAAATTTCACTACCAGCATGTTGTGGATTCACCGGAATAATTCGATAACCGTAGTTTTGTAGTAGCCGTGCGATTTGAAAACTGGTACGATCTTCCTTTGGGCTCAAGCCAACTACCGCAATCGTTTTTGCTTCTTTTAAAATTTGAAGAATTTTTTCTTGACTAGGATTTTGAAACATACTACCACTCCTTTAGAAGTTTAATTATCAACCACCTAGACTATATCCTATTGAAGAAATATTGGCAAAGAGTTGTTCCTGCATTTCTTTCATGCTAAAATTACGCTAGTTTGAAGAATTGAGGTTATTTATGAAAGTAATTATTTTAATGATAATCGCCTATTTATTAGGATCTATTCCTTCTGGTGTTTGGATTGGGAAACTATTTTACAAAAAAGATATTCGCCAGTTCGGCAGCGGTAATACTGGTACTACTAATACATTTCGTGTTTTAGGAAAGCCAGCTGGAACTGTCGTTTTACTGATGGATATTTTGAAGGGAACTTTAGCCACACTATTGCCAAGCTTATTTCATGTAACAAATATTAACCCGTTATGGTTTGGCGTTTGCGCAATTTTAGGTCATACCTTCCCGATTTTTGCCGGCTTTAAAGGTGGCAAGGCGGTCGCGACCAGTGCTGGGATGTTATTAGGCTATAGCCCTATCTTTTTTATCTACTCCGCGACAATTTTTGTTGTTTGCCTCTTTATCACAAGTATGGTGAGCTTAACAAGTATGATTGCAGCCGTTCTAATTACCCTATCAACTGTTATTTTGCCGCTAGTCTGGCCACAAATTTTACCACAACACAACTGGCTGTTAACAATTATTGCAACTGGTCTGACACTTTTCATTTTTTATCGACACCGCGACAACATCAAACGGATTAAAGATGGCAGTGAAAGTCGGATTCCTTTTGGTTTAAACAGTAAAAAAAAGAGATAGTGTAAACTCCCCCCTTTTTACCTCGAATAAGAGAAGTTTTTTAAAACTCGTTTTTTCTGTCAGCAATAAGGCGAAATTTTTCTAAATCGCTTTTCAAATTTTTCGATATTTTGACTTATTGCCGCCAAGAGCTAGTGGATGAAGCCAGACAGCACAAAGGAGTCAAATCAATTTTTTTCTTTAAAAAATTCGTACTCTCTTCACAGTTTAAAAAGACCTCTAAAAGTCTTAAGACTTTTAGAGGTCTTTTATTAGCTATTTAACGGTAATTGCATATTTTGTAGCAAATTTTTCGCGACCAGCTAATTGTTGAATGCCTAGTTTTTCAACTAGTTCGCCAGTTGCGTCTGTCGTATCAGCAATCCCACACCACGGTTCAATACATACAAAAGGTGACTCAGTTGGATAAGGTGACCAAACACCCACATAGGGCATATCTTTATAACTTAAAGTAACACTATGGGGTGATTTTTCACTACAAATAGAAATCGCGTTTAATCCTTTTGTCTCAAAAATAACTGCATCATTTTTGAACATATCATGGGTTAAGGCTAAATTCGTATTGGTTTGTCCCAAAGTCCGTTGTTCCAAATTGATATAATTGCCGTCAAGAGGCAAGCTTAACCGCGATTTACGAGGTGAAAAAGCTAAATAGTAATCCTCAAAACTTAATCCTTCTTCTAAAGGAACATTAAAGGCTGGATGCCCCCCAATTGAAAAGAACATTTCTTCTTCGTCCAAGTTTTCCACTTCATATTTTACTGTTAGACCATCGCCACCTAGTTCATAGCGAATAATCAGTTCAAAATCAAAAGGAAAAACTGCCTTAGTTTCAGCCGTAGCAGTTAAAACAAAGCTAGCGGCATCCCCGGTCTCTTCTAAAAGTTCAAAGTCCATATTGCGCGCAAAACCATGCTTTGGCAGCTGATATGTTTTATCTTTATAACGATAGCTATCTTCTTTTAAAGCACCTACAATTGGAAATAAAACCGGCGCATGTTTTCCCCAATATTTCGGATCTGCTTGCCAAATATATTCCAATCCGTTTGTTTTGCTAACTAAACTTTGTAACTCTGCCCCGTGTAAGGCAATTTGGGCTTTTAGTTGATCATTTTCAATTGTGACCGTCATTTACGGCACCTCCTAATTTAACATTTCCTTTTTGCTACCATACACTTCATTATAATCCTAGTGACTGTGTTTATCCAATTCTTCTTTGAAGCGTTTATTTAAAACGCGCAAATACGTTCCCTTCATACCTAAAGAACGTGACTCAATAATCCCAGCAGATTCTAGTTTTCGTAGGGCATTGACAATCACCGAACGGGTAATGCCAATTTCATCGGCAATACTAGAAGCAGTTAAGCGTCCTTCATCCCCTTGCAAAGCGGCAAAAATCGCTTGGACTGCTTTTAATTCACTATAAGAAAGTGTACTAATCGCCATTTGAACAGCCGTTGCACTTCTGACGTCCGCTTCAATATCACGAGATTTTTGATATAGGAATTGCATTCCGACTACGGTAGCGCCATATTCAGCTAAAACCAAGTCATCTTCGTTAAAAGCTGCATCCATCCGGGCTAAAATAATAGTTCCCAAACGTTCTCCCGCACCAAAAATTGGGACAACGGTAGTTAAGCCATTGGGATATTTTTCCCGTTGTTCAACAGGAAATGCCGTCATATCAGAAGAGATTGGAATATTTGCTTCGGTTTTCGTTAAATGATCTACCATATCGGTATAGATTTGTGGAAATTGTTTTTCTTCAAACATATTTTTGACGCGGTCATTGTTGACATCGTGTTTTTCATTAAAGCCCAACAAGACACCCTCACTACTGATAATATAGGCGTTGCTATCTAAAATATCCCCTAAAATTAGCGCCATATTGTTATAAGGTAGATCCAAAGTCATATCAAACGTATTTTTTTGTTGTAATAATTGGTTGATACGGCGAGTTTTATCTAATAAAGTTGTCATCTTTTTCATTTTCCTTCCTGTAATTACAAAATGTAACGGCTTAAATCTTGATTTTCAACAATAGCGTCGAGTTTTTCTTCTACATAAGCTGCAGTAATGGTGATCTCACCCATTTGCATATCTGGTGCTTCAAATAATAGATCTTCCAACAATTTTTCCAAAATCGTATGCAAACGTCTAGCCCCGATATTATCGGTATCTCGATTGACATCAAAAGCAATTGTTGCAATTTTTTCAATGGCTTCTTTAGTAAAGATCACTTTAATATTCTCGGTTTTAAGTAATGCGATATATTGCTTAACCAAAGAATTATTCGGTTCAGTTAAAATCTTAACAAAATCAGCAGCTGTCAAGTCATCCAATTCAACTCGAATTGGGAAACGGCCTTGCAATTCTGGTATCAAATCACTAGGTTTTGCCACATGGAAGGCACCAGAGGCAATAAATAAAATATAATCGGTCTGAATAGTTCCATACTTAGTATTCACTTGTGACCCTTCTACGATTGGTAAAATATCTCGTTGGACGCCTTCTCTTGAAACTTCGCCGGACTGTTGGGAACGTGAGGTGATTTTATCAAATTCATCAATAAAGATGATCCCATTTGCTTGGGCAAGTCTAATGGCTTCACTGTGAATGTCTGCGTCATTGACTAGTTTAGCAGATTCTTCTTGCACCAAAAGCTCCCGTGCTTCTTTAACAGTTACCGTTCGTTCAACTTTCTTTTGCGGTTTTAAAGCATCAAGTGTTTCGTTTAAATCAATTCCCATTTGTTCTAAACCGTTGTTCATCATTGGGCCTTTGGTCTTTGGCTCGTCAATTTCAATTGTAACTTCACGATCATCTAAAACACCGCGCTCTAATTGCTCAAAGATTGCTTGTCGATTGGTTTTGATTTCCTCAGTCAACTCTTCTTTTGGTTCTTCTTGTTGCGTATTAAAAATGTTCATCATCTGCTCATAAGGATTGCTCGATTTTTTCTGTTCTTTTTTAATACCAGGAACCAAAACTTTGACTAACCGACGATTGGCTTTTTTCACGGCACGAGTATAAACACGGCTGTATTGTTCTTTTTTAACAATTTGAATGGCACTTTCGACTAAATCGCGCACCATTGATTCAACATCGCGGCCAACATAGCCGACTTCCGTGAATTTAGTAGCTTCCACCTTAATAAAAGGAGCTTGAACAATTTTTGCCAACCGACGTGCAATCTCTGTTTTACCGACACCTGTCGGACCAATTAGCAAAATGTTTTTGGGTGTCACATCTTGTTGCATTTCTTCGTCTAATTGCAGGCGACGATAACGATTGCGTAAAGCCACAGCAACTGCTTTTTTTGCATCTTGTTGTCCTACGATATATTGATCTAATTCCGCCACGATTTGGCGGGGTGATTTTGTCATTTCATTCATAAAAAATCCCTCACTACATTTCTTCCACAATAATATTGTGGTTGGTAAAAATACAAATATCTGCGGCGATATTTAATGCGTTTTCTGCGATTTCTTTTGCTGTCATTTCATCAGTATTGTATTTTTTCATCGCTCTTGCCGCAGCTAGTGCATAATTACCACCAGAGCCGATTGCCAAAATACCATCATCAGGTGTAATAACTTCCCCTGTCCCAGAAACTAACAACATTTCTTCTTTATTCATTACAATTAACATCGCTTCTAATTTTTGCATGGCTTGTTGTGTCCGCCACTCTTGGGCTAATTCAACAGCAGCACGTTGTAAGTTGCCATTATATTCATTTAATTTTGCTTCAAATTTTTCTTCCAAAGTAAACGCATCAGCTACGCTGCCGGCAAAGCCAACAACAACTTCACCGTTATATATACGGCGAACCTTACGGGCTGTGCCCTTCATAACTACTTGTTCTCCCATCGTGACTTGACCGTCACCAGCCATAGCAAATTGGCCATCTTTTTCCACTGCACAAATTGTGGTGGAATGAAATTGTGATTCCATCTTGTTCCTCCTAAATTGTGAAATAGCTTATTCATGCGCCCGCGGATGAAATTTACGATAATTATTTTGTAAACTCTCCTTTGTGACGTGGGCATAAATTTGGGTTGACGATAAATTAGCGTGTCCGAGTAATTCTTGAACCGTTCGCATATCCGCACCATTATTTAATAGATGGGTAGCAAATGTATGGCGTAACATGTGGGGATGAATTTTACTATCTAAACTGCTTTTTTTGATCAGTTGACTAAAAACGTATTCAATGCCGCGACTTGTAATCGGAGTTCCTCTTTGATTTACAAAAATAAAAGCATGATCCGCCACTTTTTCCATTAGACGCGGTCTGGCTAGGGTTAAATATTCTTGCAATGCTACTTGGGCATAAGTGCCAAAAGGAACATAACGATCTTTATTGCCCTTACCATGAATTAATAAAACCTCTCCTTGCCAATCAACGGCAGCCAAGGTTAAATTAGCACACTCACTAACCCGTAAGCCTGCGCCATACATAATTTCTAATAAGGCACGGTTGCGAATTTCTAAAGGTTTATCCCCTTGTGCGGCTTGAAAGAGCGCTGCCATTTCATTTTCATAAAAAAACCGTGGTAACTTACTATTTTGTTTCTTCAAATGAATATAGGCAAAGGGATTTTCTTCAATAACTTCTTGTTTTAGCAGATATTGATAAAAAGAACGCAGACTGGCAATTTTACGACTAATCGAATTTCGACTGTACTTTTTTTCATTTAAAAAACTAAGGTAAACCCGCACATCCCGATGATCAATCTTCAAAAAATCACTATCGCCACTTTCTTTTAAAAACTCACGAAAATCTTGCAAGTCTTCTTGGTAGGCCGCTGTCGTTAATTGCGAATACCCCCGTTCAAATTGCAAGTAGCGTAAAAATTCTTGTGGCCAGTCAAAAGCTGTCATTTTACACCTCACTTCTGTCCGCAATTAATGTAGCATACAACGAATTAAAAAACAAACAAATTGTCAGAATTTAAACAATATTTCCTTCTTTCGTCACAATTTACACAATATTGTCATACTTTTTTCACGACAAAATAAAGCTTAATAAGCTTAACACGGCAAGATTTTCACCGAATCAAAATTTGCTAGCCTAACATTTAGATGTCAGATCAGCATCTTACAAATTAACAAAACTTTCATATTTTTTCAATCTTATTTTTATTTCTATTAGACTTTCGCTCTATTGACTAAAGACACTCAGAAATTTATTAAGCCATCTCCTAACTTAACAAAAGAAAATAAGCAGTAAAAAACCGCCAACAAATGTTGACGGCCTAGTGTAGTTTTAGACTAAATTATTCTGAAACTACTTCTGCTGGAGTATTCAAGTGACTTAGGGCTCTCTTTGCTAATGTTTGATAGCGTAATTTTTTATCGCGAATACGCTCTGGCAATTCTGGCAATAATCCAAAATTAGCATTCATTGGCTGGAAGTGTTTGCCTTCTGCATGGGTAATGTAGTAAGCCATTGAACCCATAACTGTTTCTTTTGGCATGGTTTGTACTGCTTGTCCCAACGCTAATAACGCAGCGTTACGCCCAGCTAACAAGCCGCTAGCCGCACTTTCTACATACCCTTCTACGCCGGTCATTTGACCAGCAAAAAATAAATCATCCCGTTTAACTGACTGATAAGTTGGCCGTAATAATTCTGGTGAATTCATAAAACTATTGCGGTGCATGACACCATAGCGAACAAATTCAGCATTTTCTAAACCTGGAATCATTTGGAAAACTCGCTTTTGCTCGCCCCATTTTAAATGAGTTTGAAAACCAACGATATTATACAACGATGCCGCAGCATTATCTTGTCGTAATTGAATCACGGCATAGGGACGTTTGCCGGTTTTAGGATCTTCTAGTCCCACTGGTTTCATCGGACCAAAAAGCATCGTTTTTTCACCACGAGCAGCCATAACTTCAATTGGCATACAACCTTCGAAGTATTTCTCTTTTTCAAAAGTTTTTAACGGCGCAACTTCAGCTGTAATCAAGGCTTCGCGAAAAGCGTCAAATTCTTCTTTGTTCATTGGACAATTGAGATAAGCCGCTTCTCCTTTATCATAACGAGATTTCAGATACACTTTATCCATATCGATGGTACTTTTATCAATAATTGGTGCTGCAGCATCGTAAAAATAAAAACCGTCAGAGCCATTAAATGCTTTAATGGCTTCTGCTAATTTAGAAGAAGTCAAAGGACCGGTCGCAATCACGGTAACTCCGCTTGGGATTTCCGTGATTTCTTCTGAAATAACGGTCACATTTGGATGGTTTTTCACTTTTTTTGTGACAGTAGCGGAAAAAGAATCACGATCCACTGCCAAAGCACCCCCGGCTGGAACTGCCGTTTCGTCAGCCGATTGAATAATTACTGAGTTTAACCGCCGCATTTCTTCTTTTAAAACGCCAACTGCATTGGCCAAACTATTTCCTCTTAAGGAATTAGAACATACCAATTCTGCAAAATCTGAAGTATGATGGGCTTCTGTTGATTTTTCTGGACGCATTTCATATAGACGTACTAAAACCCCTGCTTCAGCAATTTGCCAAGCTGCTTCACTACCGGCTAGGCCGGCACCAATTACATTTACAAATTCAGTCATTTTATTCTTCCGTTCTTATATTTTTAACAAAAAAAGTGCCACACTAAGCGAATTTTTAGCAGTGATTGGATACGGGTAAAAAAGTGCGCCACTTATTTTTGTATTACTTATTTTTGGACGTTTTCTTCATAGTCGCCATTAATACAAACGACTTGTTTGCCACCTTTAACTTTTTTCTCAACTAAATATTGACCACATTTTGGACAATCGCGCCCAACTGGTTTATCCCAAGAAGTAAAGTCACAATCTGGATAACGAGAGCAGCCATAGAATAAGCGATTTTTCTTAGACTTTCTTTCGATAACTTGTCCTTTGTGACAAACCGGACAAATAACGCCGATTTCTTTTACAATCGGTTTGGTGTTGCGGCAATCAGGGAAATTGCTACACGCATAAAACTTACCATAACGCCCCAGTTTAATCACCATTGGATGCCCACAAACGTCACAGTCAAAGCCAGCGGGTTCATCTTTGATTTGAATTTTTTCAATTTTTTCTTCTGCATTTGTCAACTCAGTTTCAAATGGCTTATAAAAACGATCCACGACCTTAACCCAGTTTTCTTTGCCATCTTCTACTTTATCCAAGTCTGTTTCCATTTCAGCCGTAAAGTTAACATCCACGATTTGTGGGAAGAAATCTTCAATTAAGGAGTTGACAATTTCGCCTAATTCCGTTGGTTCAAAGCGTTTTTGCTGTAATTTTACATAGTAACGACGTTGAATCGTCTCAATTGTTGGGGCGTATGTTGAAGGACGTCCTACGCCTTTTTCTTCCAACGTGCGAATTAAAGTTGCTTCACTAAAGCGTGCTGGTGGCTGCGTAAAATGTTGTTTTGGTTCAATATCAATTGCTTTTACAACATCACCTACAACTAATTCTGGCAAGATGTTTTCTTTTTCTTCTTTACCATCATCGGTACCTTCGACATAAACTTGCATAAAACCTTTAAACTTAATCTTAGAACCGTTGGCAATGAAGATCACACCATTTTGCTCTAAAGTGACTTTCATTGTATCTAAAACAGCTGGTGTCATTTGACTTGCAACAAAACGAGACCAAATCAACGTATAAAGTTTTAATTGATCTTTATCTAAATATTGCTTCATTTCCTCTGGTGTTCGTGTCACGCTGGTTGGACGAACTGCCTCGTGGGCATCTTGCGCGCCTTGCGCATTTTTTACTTTTTTGTGACTATGAGAAGAATATTCTTTACCGTAAGTTGTTTCGATGAATTCTGCTGCTTCTGCTTTAGCAGAGTCTGCAATCCGTTTTGAATCGGTTCGCATATAGGTAATTAAACCGACGGTACCTTGTTTACCTAGCGCAATTCCTTCATAAAGTTGTTGGGCGACCATCATGGTTTTACGTGTTCTAAAGTTTAATTTGCGGGCTGCTTCTTGTTGCATACTGCTGGTTGTAAAAGGCGCAGCTGGATTGCGTTTACGTTCTTTTTTCTCGACTTTCACGACATCGTAATCTTTACCATCTAAACGACTTGTAACTTCTTTAATACTTTCAGCGTTAGGTAATTTTTTCTTTTTGCCATCGACGCCCCAAAAATTAGCTTTGAATTTTTTTCGTTCTTTTTGGAAATTGCCATCAATCGACCAATATTCTTCCGGAATAAATTGACGAATCTCTTTTTCCCGATCGATAATCATCTTTAGCGCAATGGATTGTACGCGACCAGCACTCAAGCCTTTTTTGACTTTACGCCATAAAATTGGACTAATAGAGTAACCCACTAAACGGTCTAAAACGCGCCGTGCTTGTTGAGCATCCACTAGATCCAAATCAATAGTTCGTGGTTCTTTAAAAGCAGCTTTAACGGCATCTTTGGTGATTTCGTTAAAGACTACGCGATTTTTGTCTTCTAAATCAAGATTTAATAAATGTGCCAAATGCCATGCAATAGCCTCCCCTTCACGGTCCGGGTCACTTGCGAGATAAACTTTTTGTGCTTTTTTGGCGGCACTTCTTAAACTTTTGATTACATCGCCTTTTCCGCGAATGGAAATATAATGGGGCTCGTAATTATTTTCAACGTCAATTCCCATTTTACTTTTTGGTAAATCGCGAATATGGCCGACGCTGGCAACAACTTTATAGTTGCGACCTAAGTACTTCTCGATTGTCTTGGCTTTTGCCGGTGACTCAACAATTACTAAATATTTATATGCCATATATAATTGATGGCTCCTTCCTAACAATTTACTACTATATTATACCTGAATTTTGGTAACTAAATCGTAGGTAATCATATCCATTAAAAAAATGTTTGTCAAGGAAGGCAATTAATCTTACTCAAAATTTGGCAACTCTTCTAAAATATCTTTTAAAGAAATTACACATTTTGCACCATCTTGAATCAGCTGCAAACAACCGGTTGAACGGCCGTTTAAAATATCGCCAGGAAAGGCAAAGACCTCTTTACCTGTGTCTAATGCCAATTGTGCCGTAGTAAGTGAACCGCTTTTTGCTTTGGCCTCTACTACGCATACCGCCTGTGATATACCGGCAATAATCCGATTGCGCATTGGAAAGTGATATTTTCTTACGGGTGTACCATAGGGATATTCACTGATGACCAATTGATTTTTTAACATTTCCCAATAAATGGTAAAAACTTCTTTTGGATAGCAGATGTCCAAACCACACCCCACAACACCAATCGTCTGACCAAAAGACTGCATCGCAGTTAAATGACTGCAACTATCCACCCCTTTTGCTAAGCCACTTGCAATCGTGTAGCCTCGGTTTGTTAAGGGTGGAACAAACTTTTTCACGATCTCCTTACCATAAGGTGAAACATTTCGAGAACCGACAAAACCAATAATTTTCTCTTGTTGCAACAGTAAAATATTTCCTTCGTAAAATAAAGCAAAAGGTGGTTGGTAAATTTCCTTTAGTCGCTTTGGATATAAAGGAGAGTCTAACGTGACATATTTTTGACCGTTTAATTTTTGCTGCAGCACCTCTTGCGTTAAAAAGTTCCAATCATTGTAAAAAACAAAGCTGTCACATTTTCTTGATAATAACGGCTGCACTTCTTTAGCGGTAAAATTAAAATACTGGTGTTTTTGCGCATATTCCAAAATACGCCACTTGGTAATAATACCTGCACCTTGCAATAAAGCTAATTTTAATAAGAACCATTCTCTTTCCATTAAAAAACCTTCTTTCTAGTTATCTTCAAATAAAGATACGCAAAAAAGAAGGAAAAATATTTATAAATAATTTTTAACTGGTGCAAAAGTTTTCCGGTGAATCGCACAAATGCCGTGATTTTTTAAACCATTCAGATGATCTTTCGTTCCATAACCAGCATTTTTATCAAAAGCATAAAAAGGAAAGATTTGATGGTATTCTTTCATCAAATTATCCCGCATTTCTTTGGCTATAATACTTGCTGCTGCTATTGAAACCGATCGCGCATCCCCTTTGATCAGATTGTCTTGGGAAATATCACAGTCTAGTTTTACTGCATCTACTAATAGATGTGTTGGTTCTACGGCTAAGTCATCTATAGCTAACAGCATCGCCTTTTTACTTGCTTGCAAAATATTAATACGATCGATTTCTTCGTGATCCACGACGCCAATTCCGACAGCTATCGCTTTTTCTTGAATTTCACAATATAGCTGCCCTCTTTTTTTAGCCGATAATTGTTTAGAATCATTTAAACCTAAAAGCACAACATCTGCAGGTAAAATAACCGCCGCAGCCACAACCGGACCTGCTAGAGGGCCCCGGCCTACTTCGTCAATCCCTGCGATAAAACGATGACCTTCTTGGTGTAATGTTCGCTCAAAACTAGTCATTTCAACATATTTATCTTTTAACGCTTGCTCTTTATCTAAACGCCGATAAAATTGTTGCAGTAATTTTTGAACACCAGCTCTTTCATCTTGAGCTAAAGCCATTAGATAAGGATCATTGGCATCGGTTAGTGTCGCTAGTTTTATTTTGATATCTTTAATTGCTTGTGCTTTCATTGAAAACTCCTGCTTCTTCGTAACGATCTAAGGTAAAAGGCCCTAATTTACTTTGCCGAATCTCAACGACAACCAACTCGCTACCACGATCATAGTCATCACGAAATCCTCTTTTTTCTGTAATCAACATCAATAAGTCTGGTAAAGGTAATTGCTCGTCGACTAACTCCAAATGATAGCGCTTGGCTACTCGCCCGGGGTAATACCGCGTGAAAAAATCCAAACCAAATAGTGCAATATCATCCAAATGTAACAGTTGGTCTTTAATGGCGCCAGTTAAGGCCAATTTCTTACCAATTTCAGGATCTTCAAATTTGGGCCATAAAATCCCTGGCGTGTCTAAAAGCTCTAATTCACTACCAGAACGCAGCCACTGTTGCCCTTTGGTTACCCCTGGTTTATTCCCTGTTTGCGCGATTTTTTTACCAACTAAACGATTCATTAAAGTTGATTTGCCGACATTTGGTATGCCAATCACCATCGCGCGAATTGCCCGTGGTTTAATGCCTCGGGCTTTATCTCTGGCAAATTTATCAGCCAAAACAGTTTTGGCCTTTGTCACAATTTTTTTAGTTCCTTGATTTTCCAAGGCATTCATTGCCAAAGCTGCAAAGCCTTTTGCTTCAAAATAGCTCTGCCATTTTTGTGTTTGTTCAGGGTCAGCCAAGTCGGCCTTATTTAATATCACTAAGCGTGGTTTTTGCTGTAAAATTTGATCTAATAATGGATTACGCGAAGAAAGCGGCAGTCTGGCATCCACTAATTCAAAAACGATGTCAACAAACTTTAGCTTTTCACTAACTTCCCGTTTGGCTTTTGCCATATGTCCTGGGAACCATTGAATCGTCATATTATTAAGTCCACTCCTTTCATATCAAGGTTTTAAAGGCCTTGACTCATAAAATTTTAGGTAAAATACTTCGCATGGGACAAACATGGGACAATTTAAAGATTGTGCTTCAACACCAGATTGTTTCCATACGTTATCTTGTAACCTAGTATCTTTCGCATTTTACCATAAATTGTTTCAATATCAAATGCTTGCCATTCTTCACTCAAATCACTAATCATCTTCTGAATAATGTTATTCTTTAAGTGTCTAGTTTGGTATTCGGGGGGAATTCCTAAAGCTCTTTTAAAATCTTCGAGAGTAAACTCGATTACATCTTTATCTATATTTTCTCTCAAAATCTTATTGAGCCTAGTTGAATATTCACTACAGAAAACCTCCGGATAAAAATCAAGTGGATTGTCTTTATCTAGCCAATGATCAAGAGCATTTACAATTCGTGTTGTACCTTTATTTGAAGTTTGAGCATAAACGTTCATTGTAGTTCTCAAATCTGTATGTCCCACATGAGATTGGATTGATTTTGGATCAACCCCCTCACTATCCTTTAAGTAAGTAATATTAATAAACCTAAAAGAGTGAGGAGTTATATTTTTAACCCACTTAAACCCATACTTACTTTCGCAATTTTCTCTTAAATCATCTTGAATCCTATGAATAAACGTTCGGTAGGATTTGGAAGTAACTGGCGCACCGTTTAACGTTCTAAATATTGAGTCTGTTTGGACATATGATTTCCAAGGCTTTATTTGATATCTCTTATCTAGCTGTTTACTTTTTTCCATAGCAGCAATTAAACTTTTCAAAGCTACCTGGGACAATCCGACTATCCGTTCAGATTCTTCTGTTTTTGGTGGGCCATACTCAAATTTTCCTTTGCCAGTTTGAACTAGATTTTTTGTGACTGTTATTCTCCGATTTTCAAAATCGACATCATCTACTGTTAAAGCTCCTGCCTCTCCAATTCGAAGTCCAGTATTCACTAAGAACAAAGTAAGATGGTAATAAACTGGATTCACCGATTTCTTAACCTCTGTTAGAAAAGCATTTAGCTCATGTGGTTCGAGATATTTTAACTTTCTTCTTATTTTGGGTTCCATTTTCTTTTCTCGAGGTAAATTCAACTCGACAACAGACATGGGAGAATAAACTAAAATACGATGTTTTACTGCATATCGAAAAATTTTATTTAAGGTACTCTTAATATGAATCATCGTAGAATATGAACTATCGTATCTTTTTTGATAATCAGTTAACAATTTTTCGAGTAATAATGGTGTGATACTTTCAACTAAAACGTCACCATCAATTAATTCATTCACTCTTCGAATCACTAAAATTTCTCGTTCTACTGTTCTTTCATTAACTCCGAATCGCCAATGCTCAAGCCATTTTTCTACAAGTTGAGAGAAACGTAATATTCTATCTGGTTGGGCATATTCATATTCTTCTAAAATTCGATCAATCTTGTCTTCTAATTCACGTTCAGCATTTCTTTGAGCCTTCCGAGTGCTGCCAGAATAAGTCAGAGTAATTTTCGTTCTCTTTCCCGTTAAAGGATTAGTATATCGGCTAATACATTGATAATTTCCACTTGGTAATTTTACATGTGATGCCATCTCAAATCACTCCTATAAGTTGGTGTGATATTGATTGTAAAAGCATGTAATAGATCTCCTCCAGTCACTATTTTATCACACCAACTTTCTTTATACAGCGACTTAACGGTAATTGGTCCTTTGCTTATATTTTAAAAATTCATGAAATCCATTAATATTTATCCAAACCAATTTTGGAGTCGGGTTAATGACATATTTTCTAAAATCTCTACTTCTTCTCATCTCCATCAACCAATGACTCAGAGTATTGACATTCAGATGTTCATATCTTTTCATTAACCCTTTTTTGTTAGTCCATTCGGTCTCTAACTCTTCATCTTTAGTAAGTTTCATCAGAAAGTTCAATTCCTTCCTATTAAAATAGTACATACTATACACAAGTAAATTAACTTGCTATTTCTTTTTTTAGCAATCAGAATCAATTCGAAAGTATTCTAATCTATCAGCTGCTTTGCCAAAGCACATAGGAATTTCACCTCCCCCCAGTAATGGCGGGCCAATTTGGTTACGGAAGTCTCATTATCGTAGTTATGATTTTTATATTAAATTTGTCGCTCAAAGGATAATCCAATCATGGCGTTACTAGAAAATCGTAATCTACATGTACTGATAGATTTACTATTCACTTATCAAAGAGCGTTAGGCTATTTTCAGCCTATGGAAATCCTTTATTTTAAACCGATAAAAAACTTCCATAGAATGAAAAGGAAAGGGAAAAAATACTTTAACGAGTTGTGTCAAATTCAAGTATCTTCTCAATCAATTTCGTTTCCAGTTGTCTACGCATATATTCATCTACGTACATAACCATTCCTTTTTCTTCTTCATAGACAGGTTTCATGGCTAATCGTGATATATAATTTTGATATTTTGACAGAACGATGGACATGGCGATTGAATCACCAGAGACTGCGGCTTCAATAGTAGCTACTGGTATAAACGGTATATATCGTTTATTTTGCTTCATAATTGCCACCCAAATACTTTCCTAACTCTTCCAAGGCCACTTGTCGTTGGTACCAAACACTGCCGAGACTTTTCCCAATAATATCGCCAATTTCCCGATCATTGAGACCGATGAAAAAGGACATCAAAATGATTTCTTGTCTTACGCTAGGTAATGCTGCAATCGCATTTGCCAACTCCTCATTTGAAATAAAAATCTTTATACCTAGGACAATAAAGCTACCACTACCATTCATATTTGGTTCTGAATAATAAAACTCTGTATCCAGTCCTTTTTGTTTCAATATCTCCATTGAGATTTGACGTTGGCGAAATCTAGCGTATTTCTTTTGAATGTTTAATGCCTCGTTGCGGACTACTTTCTTACAAAAACTGTCAAACGCGTGTCGAATGTGGGTTTCCCCTGAGTCGCCCATAAATTTTCCTCCTCAAAAAATTCATTCAACTCGTTTTACTTCTATCCCTTTCCATTATTACTACAATTTGGGAGTGAGCATTTTTCGAAAAAACTAAATTTTTTTCAAAATAAAAAAGGCATACAGACAGGAATTGTCTATACGCCTCACAAACAGTTAAAGCTAATATCTTATCTTGCTTTTCATAAATTTGTTATATATATAAGACGCAAATTTCAAGTAGAACTTAGCAACTTATTGAAATTCACTAGTTATTCTATTTTAAACACTATCTAGCATGCGCTTGAAAATGAGCTCGGGCATGGCAGTGAGCGCAAGTTTCGACATCTCTTCAAGTAAACACTCACGGGGAGAGTGGCGTAGCCTAATATTTTTCTTGGTAACGTGTTCATCCAGTCTTGGACACGCCGTATCAATGATAGGGATACATGTTCCATACGTGTTCCCTTCGAGATAAAGCGCCGAAGCATTCCCGTTTATCCACCATATCCGGTCGTTTCTCGATCAGATCGCCAAAAATGTTTTTGTTTCGTCTGTTTCGCGATTTGTTGGTTTTCCGCCGAATCTTGAGATGCTGGTCAATATTTTTTGTTTCCATTAAGCCAAGATCAATATAGTTGTACAGCGTTGTCGTGCAAGGAATCTCTTCATGGGGAAATAAGTTCAGTTTTTTTGCACGTCCCACATGGACATCGGGTGAATACTTTTCTTTCTTCATCTGATGATCAGCATACGCCATGAAGTCTGGGGCTGCAACCCATTTCGGTTGTCTGCGACAGTTTACTTGAGCTCTTTCATAAGAAGCCTGACCAGCATCGGCGGAATAAACGAAGGGCTCATAGCCATAGGTTTTTCCTTTTTGAACTTGACGTTTAATTTGACGGACCGTACCGTTTTTTACTTCAGTATGAATTGTTTGAGGAGCCGTTCGAGTAATTTTGCAATTGCACGATTGGATAGCTGTCGGTCACGTTATTTCCAAGCTTCGATTTTTTTCATTCCTGATACTTAAGGTGTTTGCCTTTGCTTAAATATGTGAAATCCTCAGGACAATTCATCCTTTATTGATTGTGTGGGAACTTCAATAATACATGAAATTGGGTAATGATGTTTTTTATTTTATGAAGTGGCTAAGTTTATTATAAAATATACCTTTTTAATAATTCTTCTCGATATTCTTCAATTAAAAAATTATCTCTGAATCCTTAATCAATCATAAATCATAAATATCACATGTCGATGAACTACTCGAAATAAATCATTTGCAGTTACTTTCGACTATTTTTGGCTTTCTCCCATTGGACAGCTCGGATAGAATTTTCCTTTACCACGCAACGGGATGAGTTTTTCATTGTGACACACTTCGCAAACGAGTAAACGATACCTTTTTCGAAGACCTCCACAATCACGGAACTTTTTTACTTCCTTCTTAATAATTGGACGAATTCGTCGCCCATACCGTTCTAAAAAGCGATGCCAATTTTGATGTTCATCAAAAAAATGGCTTGAAGAAGATTCTTTTTCATTGGCTTATTTTACCGAGAAATCAGACAAATGAAAGGGATAAGAACCTTGTCGCATAGGCTTTCTTATCCTTTCAAAAAGATATACTTCCTTTAATGTTAACAAAAAAAGAAGAACCGAAGTCCTTCTTAATTATAAGGAAATTGCTAAACAACACTAGTTGACAAAGAGCCATTTGATTTTGCACAACTCATCAGTCCTTATTGACAAAGAAAAGAGATCTTTCCAATTAGATTGATTAAGCTTTTCTTTTGTATTTCAACAAGTAAATCGCACCTGCAGTAACGATCAACAGTAACCCAATCATCGAAATGAACCAGTCAGAAGTTTCTCCGGTTTGTGGAAATCGACCTGAACTACTAGGTTTATTGTCAGATCCTGATTTGTTGCCACCAGGGCCAGGTTTCTTCTCTTTTGTTGGTAATAGTGTATTTATTGCAACAAAAGTAGTGGTGTTTCCGATCTTTTGAATATTGGAAACATAACCTTTCACTTGTGATTCTTCAATGGTGTAGTTGATTTCTTTCCCGTTATTATAAACATCCAAGTCTTCAAAGCTTCCTTGCCAGTTTGATTTGGCACTCAATTTCAATGTCTTACCTGTTTCTTTGCCATCTGCCAGAAGTTTGAAAGTAATGCTGTCTGGGCGAACTCCCGTTTTATCATCATCATCTTTCCAAACTTTCGTGACATTGACTTTTTCTTTACCAGGTGTATGACTATTGGTAATATCAAAGCCTTTGATAGAAGAAGAGTAATCCTCTACCTTATCTTCGACAACACTATATTGGATTTTTTCTCCATTTTCAAATTTTGGCATGTTCTTGAATTCATATTTCCAGTCATTGTCTGCAGTGACCTTAACTGTCTTCACAACTTCTGTACCTTGCAACAAATGAACAGTGATGACATCTGGACGTTTACCATCTTGATTATCATTGTCTTCCCAAGTCTTCGTGCCAGAAATATCAACTGTTGCTGGGGTGTGGCTGTTAGTAATAACAAAACCTTTGCTAGCATCACCACTGATCACTGATTCATAACCTTCAACAGCTAATTCTTGCACTTCATAAGTGACTTTCTTACCTGATTTGTATTCATCAAGATCAGCAAAGCTTGCTTGCCAATGATTCGCTGCATTCAATGTTTTCACTTGATCAGTTACTACACCATCAGCAACTAAGACAACTTTAATTTGATCTGGACGGACTCCATCTTGATTATCGGCATCATCC
The DNA here is from genome assembly GCF_029983095.1 of Enterococcus montenegrensis. Taxonomy (NCBI): domain Bacteria; kingdom Bacillati; phylum Bacillota; class Bacilli; order Lactobacillales; family Enterococcaceae; genus Enterococcus; species Enterococcus montenegrensis. The sequence goes on along the minus strand of NZ_CP120467.1, from coordinate 1,092,805 downwards.
CAGGCTTTGACCACATTGACACTGGTCTTTCCAGGTGTATGCGTATTGGTCACATCAAATTCTTCAACTTCAGATGAATATTCTGGTACAGAAACTTCTTGAATCGTATACCTGATTTCATTACCAGATTTATATTTATCCAAACCAGTGAATTCATAGGTCCAATTGGTTTCTGCGGTCACTTCTTTACTATCTACTTCTTTACCATCTGCTAACAAACGAACTGTGATTGCCTTTGGGCGTTTGCCATCTTGATTATCATTGTCTTCCCAAGTCTTCGTGCCAGAAATATCAACTGTTGCTGGGGTGTGGCTGTTAGTCAATGTATAACCGTCTTTGGCATTTCCAGTAACTTCTACTTTGTAGCCATTTGTTTCGCCAACTTCTTTGACCGTATAGTCAATCGTTTGACCCTTATCTTTCAAGTCAAGATCTTTCCAAGTCGTGGTCCATTCGTTGGCTGCATTCAATTCGACTTCTTCGCCGACCTTTTTATCCCCCGCATAAAGTTGAACTTTAATACTTTCTGGGCGAACACCGTCTTGGTTATCTTTGTCATCCCAAGCTTTCTTGACACTCACTTCAGTTTTTTTTGGTGCATAGCTGTTGGTGATCTTAACAATTTCGCCTTTCGCCAATAATTGTTTCGTCAGTTCATAACCAAAGCCACTACTCACACAAGTAATTAACCATACTTTTTTGTTCATTTTTATCAGACCTCCATTATTTTGTCGCTTCATTTACACAGTTCAATCCATTCAATACTCTCGGATACCCCCACGTAAGGAATCAAAGTAGATAGTACTCCAATCAAAAAACTTTTGTCATTCCCAATCCGGATATTAGCCGATGCGTGAGAAATCAATTGTGGTTCACATCCGCCTTGGGACATTAAGAAACAAAAGGTAATACCCGTTGTGCTAGTTAATTTTAAAAACGACCAAGTGAATATCTAAGTGTTCCAGAAACGCTGACCTGCGCCTTTTTCAGCATAAAGCTATAGGTTAATAGAATTGCTTCTAAACGTGCTTCAAACCCCGCTAGAGAGCGATTTTTAAAGTTTTGAACACCTATTAAACTTAAACTGGAAATAACGGTTTCTACTTTCTTCCGAAATTTCCTTAATAAGCTGTTGTCGATAGTATCATTTGCTTTCTGATTTTTCTTTGAAGGAGTCCATAAATCTACGCCGATGGCGTGACAAGCCTGCTTCAATTTTGTACTAACGCAGCCTTTATCCGCCAATATCTGTTTGTTCGGAGCTTGTTCAACTAGATCATAGGCCATATTCACATCGTGAATGGAAGCCGAAGTTACTTCATAAGCAATAGGAAATCCTTTAGAATCAACACTCAAACTAATTTTAAATCCGTAATAATAGAGATCTTTTGTTGCATTGTAGCCAATGTTGGCAATCTCAGAGAAAAGTTTTGCTCGTCTATTACGAATCGTTGCACATAAGGGGCAAGGAAAACTGTCTATCACGGCATATCTTGCTTTATTGTCTAGTGAATTGACGTATTCATATCGAATGATTTTTAAGGCAGTCTTTAAGCCTCCACAAAACCTACTATACATTGTTCTACTAGGAAAAGCAGAAGAAGGATATAAAAATGCACAAATTGCCCGATACGTGCCGGATTGACTTGGAAATCCTATCATCAACCCAAAAATAATCTTTGAAATGATCACCGTATCCGCTTGTTTTTGTTGGTTAATATTTCGTCGAAGACGAATTGTATCGGGGATAAATTTTAGGTATAGTTCTTCAACTTTCTCTAAAATTGTATGATAAGTTGTTTGTACTTCTGGATAAAATTGGGTATTCTGTAATTGGCTTTGCATAGAATATTCACTCATTTCCTGGTAGTTTTGAGCTTATTCTATCGCAAAGCTATTTTATTTTCTGTTTTTAAAATTAACTAGCACAACGGGTTGTGGTTATGTTATTATGCGTGTATAAATAAACATTTTTTAGTAGAGGTGACAATATGTTTTTAGCTTGGAATGAAATAAAACATGCTAAATTAAGATATAGCTTGATAATGGGCGTAATGTTCTTAATCGCCTATTTGGTGTTTTTCTTGACAGGACTTGCTTATGGACTTGCACAAGACAATCGAACAGCTATTGATAAATGGCAGGCAGATACGATTTTATTGAGTAAAGAAGCCAATTCAAATTTAAATATGTCAATGATTGCCAGAAAGGAATTAGACAATGTAGATGCCAAAAATAAAGCCTTACTTGCACAAACACCTGGCGTAATCGTTGACAATTCTTCAGAAGATAATGAAAAAATTGACGTTAGTTTTTTTGGGATTGAGACAGACAGCTTCTTAGCACCTAAAATAGTTGAGGGAAAGATGTTTGCTTCAAATGATGAAGTGGTTGCTGATAGTAGTGTGAAGGAGCAATACGGCATTAAAATAAGTGATGAGCTTTCGCTTTCTGGGAATGAAAAAAAGCTCACAGTAGTTGGTTTTACAGAAAATGCAAAATTTAGCGTTTCACCAGTGTTATACACGAGCATTAATGCGTTTCAAGAAATTCGCTTTGAAAAAGAGGATACGAGTGAGAATGCGCGAATCAACGGCATTGTGATTAGGGGACCCCTTGCCGCATATCCTGATGATTTAGAAAAAATTTCAGTGGGCAATTTCATCAATGATTTACCAGGGTACAGTGCACAAGTACTTACTTTTGGCTTTATGATTGGGTTTCTTATTGTTATTGCGGCAATTGTTATTGGTATTTTTGTGTATGTCTTGACCATGCAAAAGCAAAAAATATTTGGCGTCATGAAGGCACAAGGAATTTCGAGCGGCTACATTGCTAAATCTGTCATTGTTCAAACATTCTTATTGGCTTTTGTGGGTGTTGTAATAGGTGCTTTAACAAGTATTTTGACATCTTTTCTATTGCCAGCCGCGGTTCCGTATCAAAATAATTACTTATTTGTGATAGGTGTTAGTATTTTGATGCTATTGTTCGCAGTTTCAGGTGCGTTATTCTCAGTTAGGACGATTGTAAAGATCGATCCTCTAAAGGCGATAGGTTAGGAGTGATAGTGTGAGCGCAATAGAATTCATTGATGTTAAAAAACAGTTCAAAGATGGCGACACAACAATCGAAGCATTAAAAACAACAAATTTCAAAGTTGAAAAAGGCGAATTTGTCGCAATAATTGGCCCTTCTGGTTCAGGAAAAAGTACCTTTCTTACGCTTGCAGGGGGACTACAGTCACCTACTGAGGGGCAAGTTAAAATCAACGGTGAAAACTTTAGTGAAGAAAAAGAAAAAACGCGGGCCAAGTTGAGGTTTAAAAAAATTGGCTTTATCTTGCAAGCTTCAAATTTGATTCCGTTTTTAAGTGTCGAAAATCAGCTGAAATTGGTCGATAAAATTAGTAGCAAGGAACAGCACTTATCAAAAGATAAATTATTTGATCAACTAGGAGTTTCTAAGTTGGTAAAAAAATATCCAGAGGAATTGTCAGGCGGAGAACGTCAGCGTGTGGCGATTGCACGTGCGTTATATAATGATCCTACAATTATTTTGGCAGATGAACCAACCGCTAGCTTGGACTCAGACCGAGCTTTTGAAGTTGTAGAAATTTTGGCTAAAGAATCAAAGGAAAAAAACAAAGCGATCATCATGGTGACACACGATATTCGCTTGGTCCAGTACTGTGACCGGATTATTGAAATTAGAGATGGACTGATGGTTGAAAAAGATGCGGAAAAAATAAAGCAAAAATATGCCCGTGAAGAAGACAATGAAAATTAGAAAAAAATAAAAACTATGCACGACAGATAACTTTCCAAACTAGAATTGTTGGATTAAGCAAATCAGTGTCGTGGATAGTTTTTTATTGATTTAACCACTCATCACGCAATACGCCGTATTCCAGCGAATCAAAATATCTGTCCTGTGTAAAACGAACTTTACGAATGCGCGCTTCCAGTGTTAGGCCACAGGCTTCACCGACCTTCATCATACCATGATTACCAGACCAAGTTCGGTAACCAACGCGTTGCACTTGGGGATGTAAATTGAATAGATAAGTAATCCATTGTGGAATGACTGTCGTAGCAATCCCTTTTCCCCATAAAGATGAGGAGTAAATGACGATGCCAAACTGCAACCAATTGTTTAAAGGGCCATCTTCCCAATAGGCAGTGACCATTCCAATTGGCTGATTTTGATATTCTATCAGCCCACGATGAGGATTTTCGACAGATTCTCCTCCCCATCCGGTAACGAATGCATCCCACGAAAGTACGGGGTTGTTAAAATATGGACCATCATATGCCATCCAACTAAGATCAGCAGCTGGGCCATAGCTAATTGCCCATAACATTGGTAAATCTTGTTTTTCAATTAAACGGATAGTAAGGGATAAGTCGAGTTTTTTCATATACACGTGTCCCTTCTCAATATTAAATACAGTGAATAAACTGATTATATCAATTATTCGGTGTGTTGATTCTGTGTATATAGTAAAACCCGTTGTGCTAGTTAATTTTAAAAACGACCAAGTGAATATCTAAGTGTTCCAGAAACGCTGACCTGCGCCTTTTTCAGCATAAAGCTATAGGTTAATAGAATTGCTTCTAAACGTGCTTCAAACCCCGCTAGAGAGCGATTTTTAAAGTTTTGAACACCTATTAAACTTAAACTGGAAATAACGGTTTCTACTTTCTTCCGAAATTTCCTTAATAAGCTGTTGTCGATAGTATCATTTGCTTTCTGATTTTTCTTTGAAGGAGTCCATAAATCTACGCCGATGGCGTGACAAGCCTGCTTCAATTTTGTACTAACGCAGCCTTTATCCGCCAATATCTGTTTGTTCGGAGCTTGTTCAACTAGATCATAGGCCATATTCACATCGTGAATGGAAGCCGAAGTTACTTCATAAGCAATAGGAAATCCTTTAGAATCAACACTCAAACTAATTTTAAATCCGTAATAATAGAGATCTTTTGTTGCATTGTAGCCAATGTTGGCAATCTCAGAGAAAAGTTTTGCTCGTCTATTACGAATCGTTGCACATAAGGGGCAAGGAAAACTGTCTATCACGGCATATCTTGCTTTATTGTCTAGTGAATTGACGTATTCATATCGAATGATTTTTAAGGCAGTCTTTAATCCTCCACAAAACCTACTATACATTGTTCTACTAGGAAAAGCAGAAGAAGGATATAAAAATGCACAAATTGCCCGATACGTGCCGGATTGACTTGGAAATCCTATCATCAACCCAAAAATAATCTTTGAAATGATCACCGTATCCGCTTGTTTTTGTTGGTTAATATTTCGTCGAAGACGAATTGTATCGGGGATAAATTTTAGGTATAGTTCTTCAACTTTCTCTAAAATTGTATGATAAGTTGTTTGTACTTCTGGATAAAATTGGGTATTCTGTAATTGGCTTTGCATAGAATATTCACTCATTTCCTGGTAGTTTTGAGCTTATTCTATCGCAAAGCTATTTTATTTTCTGTTTTTAAAATTAACTAGCACAACGGGTAAGGTAATCAGCTCTCGTTTACGATAATCTAAGCCACTTCTTGTGTAATAATCACCAAAACAATTTTCTACCAACCACTGATTGATGTGTTGACTTTCATCAGAACCTTGACTTGAGAAACCTCTCATACTTTCACCAAAAATAGCAATTTGTGCTTCTTCGCCGGCTTTTAGGCGATCTTCAACTTTAGTGTTTGATTGACTTACAAGTGGCAAAGAGATATTTACCTCTTCAAAAAAAAGATTCATTACTTTCAGAAAGGGGAAAACCCGGCCAATTCCTAAATAAGCGACGGCTTGATAGACGATTTCTTTAATTTCGACTGCTGTTACTCCAAAATTCATTGCTGCAGGAAGCATCGCTTTAAACTCATCAATTCCTTGACACCCCACTAAACTAGCTAGAATAGCGATAAAGCGTGTCTGACCATTAAGACCATCTTGCTTTACGACGGTATCAAAAGCAAAATTATCAAAACGTTCGATAAATTCTGGATCTGTTCGTAAAAAATCTGATTGATAACCAGGAAACATTTTTTCATGATAGTGCTGTGCTTGTTGACTAATAGTCATTAATATCCTCTCCTCACTATATATTCTACTTTTTTTGAAAGAGGAAACAATTTCACTTACTTATTCCATGGATAAGTAAAACTAATGAAAAAAACAGAGCCTTTCATCACGAAAGACCCTGTTTAGTATTATCTTGAATATTTTTCTTTAACATTCTAGCAAATTCTTCTACATAATAGTTGGTACCTTCTTTTTTCCAAAACGCACAATATTTTCGGGTAATCGGTTTACCAGCTTTTTGAACAGGAATTCTAGTCGTCGCTGAAAGTGGTGATGGTTGAGAACCAATTTTTTCAAGTGGTAAAAATCCACGATTACTAGCAACCATCAAACGAGCTTCTTCCAGATTTCCAGCATAAATGAACTGATTTGAAAATCCTAAGGTATCCTTATAAAAGGCTTCTTCATGCTCCAATTGATCTTTCGAAGTTATCAAGATACAAGGAATTTCTGAAAGATCTTCTACATTTATTACTTCTTGTTTGCTTAAAGGATTACGCCGCGAAATCTCAATAAACGTTGTTGGCTGAATGAGTTCAAGATTGACATAGTCTTTTGAAAAAGCCCTTCTTTGATCACTCAAAACCAAATGAACTGTTTGTTGGAGCAACTCTTGATAAAGTTCCTCATGTGTCCCATGGATCAAATCAATCACTACTTCAGGATAAATCTCTGAAAATTCGGTAATCGCTTGATGTAAAACAGGTCCTCCATAAACTTGTAAATAGCCAATTCTGAGATGAGCCTCATCATCACTTCCAATTCTTTGGGTTTCCAAAATAATTCGATCAATTCGACTCAATATTTGCCGGCTCTCTTGATAGAAATATTCCCCAGCAGAAGTTAAACGAAATTTTCGATGCTGTCTAATAAATAATTCTGTGCCCAATTCTGTTTCTAATGATTGAATTTGTTGAGAGATTGCAGATTGCGAGATAAATTCCTGTTCAGCTGCTTCTGTAAATCTATTATTCTCAACCACCGAAACAAAATAACGCATTTGTCGTAATAACATTATTTCACCTCCCTAGGAAAAGATTTAAGTAGTATCTGTGCAATAGATAATTATTTTTTAATTAGATAAAATTCTACTGTTGATAAATTGTCGTTATCATATTTCAAGGACTTTATCGAAATCGTTAATACAACTACTTCTTTATTATGCCTCAACTACGACATATTGTACAAGTTTACAATAATTGGTTACCTATATACTTTTTGCACTCCTCTTAGAACGTTATTCGCAATTGGTAATCTTCCAGTTTTCTCCTTTAGATAACAATAAGTTATATTGGAAATCATGAGTCACCTTTTCAACATCATCGAGATATTTCACTATGACTTTTACTCGAACCGAATCCTTTGTTTCAAAATAAATGGGATTAGTTATTTCTACAAAATTAAGATTTGTATTAATCGGTTGAATCACATTACTTTCAACATAATACTCAAGTTTTTTTTCCGATGCTGTTGGATAAAGCTTGAAAAATATCTCTAAAAACTCCGTGATTTCTTCTGTGGTTTTGGCATCAATTTCTGAATCACTTTCTACTTGTTTTGTCTCGTACTTTGCCTTATCAGGTTTTGCAATCATAGTAGGCAAACTCGTTACAACATGATTCCCATTTTCATCTTCAAAAATTGTCAGTCGATAAGCAGAAGAAATAGCTTGTGCCTTTTTTCCCTCCATAATCTTTTGCTCCACTAAAAATGAAACGGTAAATTCTTCTGAGTGTTTTTCTACATCTAGAATTTTTACTGATTGAACTTCAGAACTAGTGGGAATATCCGCTCGAACCATATCTTGACTCAAAGCGAGACCTTCTTCTGTAAGATATTGTCCAAGAGTACTCATTCTCTTTTCAATTACTTCTTTATTATTCTTCCAGGAAAAATATTCTTTCACAAAATCCTTCGTAAAACTTTCAACGCCAGAAGTATTCACTACCTTCTCTTTCACTACCACTTTTTCATGAGTTGTATGTTGATCAATGGCGGTGAAATTTTTGTAGATTCCAAAAGCAATACTACAAGACAATAAAAGCCAAAGGGCAAGTACCATTTTTCGATGCTTGCCCACGGATACGACTCGTTCTTTCTTCTTTTTTGGGGTCTTTTCCTTTTGATTTCGTTCAATTTTTATCTTCATCTTTATTCCTCTTTTCTTTTATTTGTATCGACCGGCCCCGATAAGATGCTGCTGCCAATAGCTTTCTGTTAGATTCGTCCATCCCACCGGATTGCCCGCATGAAACATTCTGTTCTCTCCTGCATAAATACCAACATGAGTCACGTAAGTACCGGCATCATAAGTTGAATGAAAGAAAACCAAATCGCCTGGTTTGGCATCTTTTAAATCAATATGAGTCATGGCATCATATTGATCTTGAGCCACCCGTGGGAGTTTCAGACCAACTTTGGCATAACACCATTGAGTTAAACCACTACAATCAAACCCAGTTTCAGGACTTGATCCACCAAATACATAGGCTGTTCCTTCATACTTAAACGCCTCGTCAAAAATTCCTTGGACGGTTTTATCATCAAACTGTGTCGTGTTCAGATATTGTTTCACCAACAAGCAATAAAACATATTGCCATAGTTATACCGCCACCCACCATTTTCCTTAATCGCTATTGGGTTGGGATAATCGACTTTTTGACCGCCCGATTTTTCCTTTGAAAAAGATTCAGCTAAAGCAAAACTATGTTTCTTCCCGTTTTTTGCGACATGATCCAGATACCCGCCACCATAGTTATAGGCCTGAATGATACTGTCTTGATCACACCCTAGCTCTTTGGAACGCTTAACCAAAGTCGAAAAATAGAGACACCCTTGTTTGATGGATGCCTCGGTACTTAATGAATTCGGTGGTAAACCGGCTGACTCCGAACTTTGCATAACATCTTCCATTGTGCCGCCAGATTCCACTTGAATAATCGCCAAAAGAATCGGGACATACTCTGCTATATCTGATTCTTTGGCATACTTTTCCACCATTGAACGGTGTTTCAAAACCTCTTCTGAGACACTACTACCCCCAGGAGAAGCACCTGAACTTCCGCTTCCCTCACTGTCTTCCCCAAACAACAAACCTACACACATCAAAATACCTATAAAAGAGATGGTCAGAAAAGTTAATGAAATAACACCCACTTTCTTCAAGTTCATTTTTTCTCACCTGACCTTGGCTTTAGATGGTTCATTCTTTTTTGTACTTTTTGATTGGTCCGCTTTGGAAGAGTAGACCTCTGTTTCACTTGTTGTAAAGAATTTTTCTTACTTGCTGATTGGCTTTTCCCTTTTGAAATGATTTCTTGACTAGTTAGTTTTCGTTTGATTTCAGGATTCGAATTCGCTCTCACAATCCGCTTTGGCGCTTCTTTTTTCGGCGTCCTATCTTTTTGAGGTAGAGTTACTTTGTCTATCGGAACATTCGTCCTTCTTTTTCTTTGATGGTTTGTTGCTTCGTCCAAAACTTTTCGTTTTTCAGCCATTTTTTCATCTCTACGTTGCCGTTGTTTTTCTCGCAACTCCGCTCGATTTGCTTTTTCTTGGACAAGTCCACGCTTGAATTCTTCTGGTGCTTTTTTCGTCTTTTCAATTCCTTTATGGAGATTGTATTTCAAGTTGGTTGGCGTATTCTTTACCTGATCCTTTACTTGTTTGGTCTTATCTTTCACCAAAGCTTGGGTATCCAGAACCTTGCCGACTTTTCTCCCGGCTAAATTCATTCGAGATTGTTTCTTATTATTTGGAATTGGCTTTTCCTTATTCAAGTCAGATGGTACCTCGTAATCGTTAGGTAATCGTGAATTTTTTCGGAGAGAAGGACCTGATGGCTTAAATTTGGATTTTGATTGTTCCTTTGCCAACTTATTTCCGACTGCTGCACCTCCACCAAAAGCTAAAGTTCGTCCCACATTTCGATTAATTTGCCGCAATTTACGGTTCATCAACATTTGCGGTTTTCGCATAACCCGTCTTCCCATTGATTGGCTATCATTACTTTGAAGATTGAACATGCTCATAATGTCACCCAATTTGAAATAGATGCCGGCAAAGGTCACAATTTGTAGAAATGCTACCATGAAGAAGGGATAAGTGGCTGAGATATTGAAAAACATAGTAGAAATACTAAATGCAGTTGTAATCACCAAAGTAACGCCCGCTCGCATCATAATCGTATTAAATAAGCGAATAATCGCCTTCTTGCCCAAACTTTCATAAGTCGGCAACATGGACAATAAGAAACTAATTGGTAGAAACATCGCAAAGATTATAAAGAGAATTTGCGAGAACAACATAATCCCCGTCAGGAGAAAGACAAAGAAGGATATGCCAATATTGAACAGCACCAAAAAGACCACGGTTCCTAAACGGTTCATGGTCTTGGTAATACTTAAATTCGCATTGTCATTGTCTTCAATCTCTGCCTTGACCGCTTCTTCCCGATCCTTGCCCTTATTTTCATCCGGACTCACAGATAGTATTTTGTTAACACGATCTTCGCCAATTTCTTCTATGTTGGAATCATCAAATTGCAAGAGTAACCAAGGTTGTTGGACTTGAATCGAAAACAAGCTATCCCGAATCAAATCCACACTATCCTTTCCTTGGCTTTCTGAATTCGGCACGACAATCTCAGTTCCAAGGGTAAGGGCCGCTTCACTAACATCTGAGCTAAAGTCATTGATTTTTGTGATATAGGTGGGCGCATACGCAATGAACGAACCTGAAAGTAGAAAAATCATCACAAAATTTAATACGGCTCGAACTGCTTTGGTAGTTTCTCGTTTGAGTAGACCTGTATACGCCACATAAACTCCTAGAACTAAAATCATTAATAATAGAAATCCAAAGTAAAATCCTGATGTCTGTAATCCGTTTTCGGTAATGCCGGCTAAGGTTTGGATATTCTTCCCAATACTTTCAGCCGTATCCGAAATGAAGTCCAACTTGTAGGCTTCTTGGACTACATAGCCCGTGGCATTCGACAAATACAAACTAACGGTCCAAATGAAATTGGTAATGGCGTAAAGACCATACATCACGCTCTTCCCTAAGCCATCACCCCAATTCCAAGGCAGCCAATCCCACGAACTATCCACAAAGAAATCCAGTTGATAATTGTTCAGAGAATATTGAGAATAAAGATTTCCGGCTTCCACCGTATCATCAACCAAACCTGTTGCCTCGGCCACCGTTCCAATCAGACTGAGAAGAAGTAACATGATGCAGAAACTGATTGCGATCACTCCCACAATCCGAAAAAGTTTCTTTTTCATCTCCTCACTCCATTCTCTCTTGAACCGGCGGACGGGTATCAAAAGCATGGAAAAGTTCTTCAAAGACTGGATGAACTTGAACCACACCTACCCGACCATACAAGTCTTGCATTAAACACTGACCGTTTTCCAAATCTCGCAGACGTTTTTGATTGCTTCCATCCTCTTGATCTAAGCCAAAGAATTCCAAGGTTTTCTTGATTTCATGAATATCGGTACTTCGAAAAGCAAATTTCAACCCGATATTATTCTTCAAGCGTTCATCCAGTAAATCGTCACTATTTTGCGTGACAAAGTAAACACCGGCATTCATGGCCCGACCAGAACGAACGAGCTTATTCGATAAAGTCTTTCCTTGTGCTACTTGAAGAAAACTCCAAGCCTCATCCAAGTCCACAATCTTGAAAATTTCTCGGTTGCTATGGATAAAATCCAAGGCAAAAGTGGAAATGACGATAAGCATAGAGACACTTAGTAACTCCATGGTGGTGTATTCTTCAAAAGTCGTTTCTGCATCTGGTAAAACCAGATCCGCCACTTGAATGATATTTAACTGCTTATCTAAACTAATCGACTGGGTAATCGAACCATCTGAGAAAAGCAAATGGGCAAAATCATAATCGGTAAAAGATTCAATATGATCTGCGATATTTTCCGCGACTGGAGAGTCCTCTTTTCGAAGTTCGTGAATAACTTGTAATAATCCTCGTTGATCACTTTGGGTAACGGTCCGAATGGCTTTGCGTAACACAGGAAACTTCTCCCCATCCCGACTAGAAATCCCTGTTAAAAAAGTTAGGATATCAATTGCTAAACTTTCCGAGTCTTTCTTTTTCTTCATAATGACATAGGGATCAAGTAACCCTTGATTTTCTGGCTTACTAGTTAAGTTAAGAATATTGATTTCATTCGCAATTTCTGGCAAAGTTTCTTTCCAGCCGCCGCGTTCTCCTTTTGGATCAACAATTACAGCTTGCCCACCGAACAAAACAGCATAGTAGACCAAGAGATTGTTACTAAAGGATTTGCCACCACCGAGTGAACCAAGGAAAGCAGCTGCCAAAGCATTGGTAACTGATCCTTTTACCCCTTGTGAAGCCAATGCCGGTTTCAGGTAGACATTTCGCCCCGTATCCACATTGTAACCAAAGTAAATACCTTCTAACTCACCTAACATCTGCGTAGCGCCAAAACCAAGACCGGCGAGAAAATCAGAGGTAACATACTGGATATAGTCGTTCATGTAGCGTTTGCTTGAAGGTAAGAATTCTTCATGTAAGCCCATCATATCGCCAAAGGGCCGGACTAGTTTTACATTGGTATCGTCATAAAAATCGAGCACTTCATCACAGCGGCGTTTTAATTCATCCACTGATTCCGCACTCACTCGAACCACATAGCTCAGTTTGTACATAGATTCTTTGGACTGATCCAAGGTGGTTTCCAATTCATCTACGGAATCCAACGCATCTAAAACATTGGAATTCGTTTCATTATCAGATTGATAGGCATGGTTGTCTAAATCTTTCAGTTCCTTTTTCTTATTGCGAACAGTAGCAAGTGCCTTTTTATTCGTCACAATTTCCACATTCATTGAAGTATCAATCGGAAAGGTAAATTGTTGTTGCTGGTAATAGAAAAGTTCTGAGGAAGGAAACTCCATCTCTCCTACAATCGTATTGATTGTTAAGTACGCTACATACGATTCATGATTTTCATGTTCCATGCGTAAGTACCGTGGTTTCTCTTCAATCAAACAACGACTGGGACGTAATAAGTCGTAACGTTTCACCAAAGTTTCCGACTTCAGCTTTTTCTTTGGTAGCTGAAATTTATATTCTTCAAACGGTGTACCTTTTTCACCATAGATATGTTCAATCAAGTACGTCAGATCACTGGGTGTGACTCGTCTGACTTTAAATCTTCGAGCCAATTTACTTTCCATTAGTTTTTCAAGCTTGGTATACCGGCGAACTTCTTCATTGGATAAGGAAACAAAATCGCCCATCAAATGATGATTCACTCCATAGACAAATTCTTGAAGTCCAGAAAAGAAAGATTTCTTGAGATTCTTTAGATTGACCTCTTCATCTGTCGCAATCAATTTAAAGCCAATAAAAAAGCGATAATCAATCTGACTATCGCCAATCATGGATACTAATGCATCTGTCTGTAGGTCAATCCGTTGTTTCGCTACTTCTTTGAGTCTACCGGTAATTTCCTTTTTCGACCGCTCTTGTGTGGCACGAATACTGCTTTCTGTAGCAATTTGTAAAGCCTGGATCTTTCCTTCACGGTTTTGCGCAATCAATTGGCGAAAGTTATCATGTACTTGATACTTCTGTTCAGGTGACAAAAAGGAGTAATTGTAAGGCACTAACTCATAGTAGGCAAAACACTCGCCTTCTTGGTTAAACACAAGATTATTTTCGATATACTTAATCGGGTACATAGTTCACACTCCTTACAAGAGTGATGGGTTCATCCCATCGTTTCTTTTGTTCTTTGACTTTCTTCCCTGCAAAAGTGACCTTAAACCGTAAGTGATAGCTGATAAAGGATCGTAAAAATCCCAATGGTTTCTTACCGTCAAAGGTCTTTTGCGACATAAACCAAGTAACCGCCACTGGTATGCCTAAGTATTTTAAAAAGGCCCCCTCTATCATAGACAGCGGAGGCACATGGGCAAATACGATGACAAACAGCAAGGATAAAACAAACCAAGCCATCTGGTTAAAGGTCACAGGAAAAGGCAGCTGAAAGTCATTAATTGCATAAATGACTTTTTCAACTGCCCAGATACTGGTATAGCTTTTTATTTTTTTCATTAGATTCACTCCAATAAAAAAAAGCCTATTTCTAGACTTTTTTATAATATGATTTACACATCAAAATGAATATCTTCTTCAGCAGTTTGATAAATGTCAATTTGGTTTTCTACATTTACTCGATTGACGATCCATCCTCTTAGGCTACATTGCTGAATAAAGTCTTCAATTCGATTTACACCGTTAATTTCTTTTAAAGTAACAACTACTCCAAAACGAATACCTTCTCCATCACGAGGATTTAATCTTTCTTTTGTCTTAATACTCATTCCCCACATTGGATTTTTGTATACTTTTTTTCCTTTTGTCCTATTAGTCAAAACTTCTCCAATGTGTTTGACATTATCCCATTTTCTGAATAATTTCCGTGCATCTTCTTCGTAAACGAAATGTACTTCCTCATCCAGACTTTGATTATTCTTATTTAATGGAACAAATTTTCCTTTATCGTTAAACCGTCCAAAGTATAAATCTAATTCAGTGTTCGTATAATCTACACCCTGATTTCTGGAACATTTTGGAAAGTAGCAGAATGTAGCCTTTGCCACATAGGGATGTTTACCTTGGTATATAGGTACCGGGAAATTATAATTATACGTATCATACTTTTCAGATACACCGGAGACCACAAATTTGATTTCATCATCCATTGAATGAATAATATTCTCAATCCTAGTTGGAACAACCCCATGCCCTTTTAAAGATAACTCATTTAAGTCATTATTGTTATTCCAGCCAATCGCAGAATCAATTAGCAACGCCTTCGCTATTTCTTTGTTTAAACCTATAATATCGATTAGATAAGATAGTTTTCTCGCAATCCATGGAGCTGCATAAGATGTTCCAGTAACTTTTGCTTGTCCCAACGGTTCACAGACTAACATAAATCCATCTGTAGTTCCTCCAAAATAACTAACATCTGGTTTGGTGAAAAAAGATAGCACGATTCCTCTTCTTGAATAGGGTGCAGAATTATTATTTGCGTCTACTGAATTCACAATCACAGAGTTAATTGAATCTGCTGGTGCACCTATTCTTTTATCTCCTTCATTTGATTGCTTATTTGTCCCCGCAATAACAAAGATAACATCATGTTCAAACTGAAGTTGATCCAATACCGCACCCTCAGCAGAAATGAAATTTTCATTTACTTCCTCATTAGAGCCTAGTGATAAATTCCATACATGAATGTCTGGATTGCTGATAACAATCTCTTTAATTGCACGAATAATTGAAAAAGAGTTAAATCCCTTATTTGTCGCTACACCAAAATGACGAACTTTGAATCGGCCGCAACCATCATCCAATTGTGGATTAATTGTCGGTCCATCCACAATAATCGAAGAAACCGCAGTTCCATGTTTATAATCAGCATCAATGGTTGGAATATTGGGATCAATCATATTATGAAAATCTACCCATTTTCCGAAATAGACTCGATTGTCAAACAAAGTATCAATCACACCAATAGTTGGTTCACTTGTTGGATCAGGAATCATTAGTTGTGAGGTAGTATACGAATCATAAAAGTCACTTGGCGCTAACTCTGATAAATTTTCTGTAGCCATGGCAATTAGGTAGGGAGCTTTTTGTAATAAAATGGCTAAGTAATTTGGATCTAGTAATACCGTCGTACGATCAACGATCCGTTCATTTAAAACTTTGATGCCCAATTTACTTAATAAAACTTGTGTATCCTCACCAGTATCATATAACGTAACAATAGAAGCTCGCTTTGCTTCTATCTCACTTCGTTCAACATCAAATTTTTCGACATATGCTGTATCAACGATATATTTCTGAAATCGGGTTTTCGGAATATTATATGATTCAAAATCTATAGCATCGAATCGATTAGGGACATTAAATTCTTCATCATTTGTAGAGCCATTAAACTCCTCATTTAAAATCAATTTAACTTTTTGGGCTACCGAAATGGTTTCTTCAACGACACTGAGTGGTACAAAATGCGTAATAATATGTTTGGGCTTTCCTTCTGAAAATTTTGCGCCAACAATTGATGAATTTGGTATTTTGCTTCCTATGGAAAGAAATCCTTGAATTCGATTACTCTTGGCAGCAATCTTGTTATAGTAAACACTGACTAGGCAACCATTTAAAAATAATTCCGTTTGCCAGAATTCTTTCATTTCTAATAGGTCTTGAATTAAAACTTCAATTTGATCACTACGAATGGTTGTATTTTTTGGTAACTTTGGACTTCCTGGACGTTGTTTGCCAGCATTTTGTGAAAAGCTACCTTTCAAATTTAAAATGTCATTCATACTGCTCTCCTTTCAATTCTCGTGAGACTTGACTTTTGGAAATTCCAGTTAGCACTTCTATTTCTCTAACTGTAAATCCCCATTTTTGTAAATCTTCCAAATTGAATTCTCCAGATAATTTCTTTGCAGACTTAAGTAATCTTCTTAAATAGTCAAATGGATTATTTGGATCACTAAAAGCCAAAGAAACTTTGATCAAATTTTTTAATTCACCTGGATTGGGAATTTCATCCATATTTTCCAGTATTTTCTTGAAGAGTTTCATGTTCCTACCGGAACTTTTAAATTTTTTAAGTAGTGAATTAAGAATGCTCTCTGCAATTTCAATTAAATCTTCTCTTTCATATCTATTAAAATCTATGACAGAATCAAACCTGCGAATTAAAGCTTTGTCAAAATTTTCAAATAGATTTGTTGTAGCAATTAAAACAACATCTTCATTCAATTTGTCTAGTTCTTTTAGAATGCTAGATGTTACTCGTCCCATTTCTCTTAAATCATTTGAATTAACCCTGTCTAAGGCAATGGCATCTATTTCATCAAATAATATTAACGAATTTGATGGATAAGGCATTCTATTGATTTCGTTAAAAACGGCGGCAACATTCTTGGCAGTTTGTCCCATTTTACTATCGATTAATTCACTGAACTCCACTACATATAGTCTTCTTTGCAAAAGTCTTGCAACTTGTTTGACCGTTTCCGTTTTTCCAGTACCAGGAGCGCCTTCAAACAAAAATTTATTTATTCCTACACGATGATTCACTGCATTGATTATTCCCTTTATATCTTCTGCTATTGCTTTTGGTAGCGGGAGTGGATCCGTATTTATCTCTATTTCTTTTAAAAATAAACTTTCAAAAGAGTTATTTTGAGGAACAAACGTACTAGCATCTGATACCAAACTCATAATGTATTCTGCTAATTGATGATCGCCAATCTGATCAAAATATCTTGCAATTTCCATTGATTCATTTCTAAATTGAAGTTCATTTTTTTCAGAATGATACTTGATTAGATTTAGAACATTTTTCTTCTTCAAAATAATCACATCCTTTCAGAATCATTATAACACAATCTGGGACAAAAATGTGCGTTTTGGGACTATTTGTGATAATATAATCTCGTAGATAAATCGCTAATATGAACTGATTTAGTTTGAGTAAGAATTTATTCTACTTTGACTTGAAAACATTCAAAAAACTAGATCGTAAGCAGATTACAAAAGTAGTATCACTTTGAATGCCCAGTTTACTAGCTATATCTCATACATTAATTAAAAAAATTCAATTCGGAGGTAACAAAATGGTAAGATGTACAGCACCAGTAAATGGGCATCGAACAGCAAGCGGAAGAGCAGCATGCCCCGTGTGTGGAGGGGGTTCACGAGGATTTAGTTCCTACCCATCATATTTTTCTTCTCCCACTTATTCTCGCTCAACAAATTCTGTTTCCAATCGTAGCAAAGGTACGAAGAAGGCACGTTGGTCATCGCCTGGTTCAACTATCCTATATACACCGTCCCAAATTCGGACACTTACTCCAATCCGCAACAAGTATGAGGAGAGAGCCAAACTACCTGACTTACGCGATGTTTTTCTTTGTCATGCGTGGGATGATCGCAAAACTGCAGCCAAAGAATTACATGACTTATTAGAAGAAAAAGGTGTAACCGTATGGTTTAGTGAAAAAGATGTTCTTCTTGGCTCTCCACTTCTTCGTGAAATTGACAAGGGTTTGGCGAAATCTCGAGTGGGTATAGTGCTAGTTACCCCTTCATTTCTTAAGCGCATCAATGGTGCTGGCGTAGCAGATAAAGAACTTTCCGCTTTGTTGGCTAGGGACTTACTCATTCCTATAGTCCATGAA
Organism: Enterococcus montenegrensis; assembly: GCF_029983095.1. Lineage (NCBI taxonomy): Bacteria > Bacillati > Bacillota > Bacilli > Lactobacillales > Enterococcaceae > Enterococcus > Enterococcus montenegrensis. Next base: position 1,074,429 of record NZ_CP120467.1, on the reverse strand, counting down.
ACTACTTTTGAAGATTTAAGAGAAGTTAGTCCATTACTAGGATCAAGAAATGGACTAAGCACTGTCGATGAATCTATGACAGAAGTTGCAGCCAAATTAGCAGAATTAGTCACACCAGAAGTAGCATAAATAATATACTTAAAGACAGATCCGATAAAAGATCTGTCTTTTTTCTAACTTGCCAAAAATACATTTAGGCAATATACTCAAAAACCCCACGACTCGTAACCAAATAATTCCCTCCAATCTCCAAATCTCGACCACACGCATCAAAGTCAATATACGTCTTCAAATGTTCCGGTACTTCGCCAAAATCACCTGATTCCGTAATTAGATAATACGCTACATCACTCATATCATTACAATCGGGATAACAAACAATATCATCCACATGCTCTACCATTTCCTCGAAAGAATTGAAGAAGGCATGTTGAATCTCAGAAGCAACTTCACCAATTGGCGTTCCTTCTAGTTCCTCCGCTAAGCCACACAACCGATTAATCTCTTCAATTGGCGTATACTCATCAAGCTCAAAAGGCAGTTCATAATCATGAATTGCGTACTCTTCGTATTCATTATTTAATCCAATCCGTTCTTTCACTTCATCAAAATCGACAGGTGGGGTAAACCACGCCCCCACCAACTCACCTTCATTGTATTTTCCAAGGTTCGCAATATACACACGCATCTGTTCCATCGTGATTCCCCCTCAGGCACCGACAATTCGGTTAAACAAATTGAGTAAGACATCCTTCACACCAGAAGCATTAAAGACCAGACCTACCGCAATCAAAGCAATCACCAAAAAGCCAATCAGTTTGGAAAACTCTCGCTTAAATCCTAAAAACAAACCAATGACCACAATCGCTAGTAAGACTAAAGATTGAGCATTGGTTAAAAACCATTGATATAAATTTTGTCCGAAATTCATCTCATCACTTTCCTTTCTTCTCCATTGCTCGGTCTGCTGCTGCACTTGCATGCATCAAGCACATCACAGTAACACCAAGCATACTGCCACCAAATACAAAAAAAATATCTTTTACAATTCCCATGACGATTTCTCTTTTCATATAATCAAATTTTCAATTGCCATACTTTGTTGCTCCAAAATTTTTTTGTGCCGGTCTGATAACCGTGCATTCTGTACCATATCCTGGATATAGGTTGTCTGATTCAAACGATCTAATTCTTTAGCCATTTTCCAAGTAGGGGCGACTTGTCGGCCTAGCCAATTCAAGGTTCGTTCAATGGTATACGGTTTCGGTTCAGAAGTTAATTGAATCTCTTTCCGATTCCGACCAATAAAACGACCCCATTGTTCATTCAAGGGCCAGTTAGTTCGCCGTTTTCCTTCCACTTTATCCGCAAATCGCAAATACCGATTGATAATAGAAAATGTGGTACTTTCAATACTACGACCTTTTAACAAATCTTGAATCGCATAATAAGCCCGGTCATTTTTCAGTCGAATCTCAAAGCGATTTTTCGTTTCAGTTTGGTCTAATGGAATCCCTAACTTGATATATTGTTCATAATCTTTTTCGTACAAACAGAAGTAAACCTCACTTTTGAGACTGCCGATATATAAGGTATTGCCCATACCATCCTTTTCATCAGCTTTCAACAACTCCCCGGAACGGTAACTTTTAAAGGTACGAAACAAGGAGATACATTCTTCCTTCTGACATTTTTTCGTTAACTCAGGAATATCCAATAAGCCCACTCGATCATTGATTGCTAAATCCAATCGTTTCATCATGCCACCGGCCTTTAGACAATCTTCGAAAAAGTCGTACCAGCTACGTTTTTGAGCGAGTAAAAAGGTTTCAAACTGTCGACAACCACGACCCTTTAATTCCAAAAGGACACCTTTATCTTCTTCATGAGACACCATCACCACAATATCTCCCATGATGTATTGTTCTTGATAAGAGTAAAAGGCATAATCTTCATGAAGCATATACTCAAATTTCAAATGAAGAATTTCTTGAATAATTTTTCGTGCATTCGTTGTGGGGAAACGAATCCTTACATAGTCAAACAGTAACGTCAAAGGCAAATCGGGATTGAAGCTTTCCAGTTGGTCAAAAATTTTTCTCATGGTCTTTGCAGAAGCAGTTACACCACCATTTTCTATCTGGTTTAAGTACGGACGACTAAGCCCGCAAGCCGTAGCCAATTTATTTTGTGAAACGCCGTATTCGTTGCGTCGGTCTTTTAATAACCGATAATCTAAATTTCGTTGCGCCAAGTTCTCACCTCCAAATTCAAGGTGTTAACTTTTTCAAATGAGTTAACACCTATACAAATTACTTAATATCGTTGCTACACCAGTAATTCTTAATGATTACTTGCTTATTTTTTATGTTTTTGTACCCCCCTGTTAGATACGGGGGGTGAGACATCATGGCCGGCTGGGGCCGTCCATGAACAGGCACAGCACCACGGAGGATTTCTGCTTCGCAAATCCCCCGCGGTCTGCGCCTATCAGTGGTCTATTTGGTTGTTACTCCGCAGTAATACCCTCAATTTCTAGTTCTGCTTTTATCTCAAACAAGTATTGGCGGATATCAGGTTCTTTGGCAAGGTCCGCAATCCGTTCGAATTCACTGATAACCTGATTCAACTCAATTCGAGCATCGGTTTCCTCATCCATTACATATGAATCACCAGGGACCTTCACCCCATTTTTTCGAATATCAAAATTGAGCCGGTACAGTTCTTCTTCCAGTTCCGGATCTGACTGAATCTTGCCAATCACCCAGTAGATTTCTCCAATCAACTCATCATAAATCATCTAGTTTTACCTCCTTTAATCTTCTGGCAATATCAAAAATGACCGGAACTGTTACTGAGTTTCCGGCCTGCTTATACAACTGACTATCTGAATTGACTTGAGAAGCTCGGTCAAAAGCCCAATCGGGAAAGCCTTGAAGCCGCCAGCACTCTCTCGGTGTTAACTTCCGAATTTGATACTGGTCGGTGACGACCGCTTGTTTGTCTCCTGTTAGTAAGGTATGCACACTTTGTTTTCCCAGACGGCCACGACGACTTGTGGAATTAGGAAAAGCCAGGTTCACACTGTCCCCTGGCTTCACCTCTTGATATTCTGTTTCATTTTTTCGAATCATAATTTTCGTTCCCCCTTGTTTCGTTGACAAAGTGGGGGCAGTGCCAGTTACCTCATAAACCCGATTGCCTTGTTCAAAATTTCCCGGTAACATACCCGCTACAGAAATTCCATCCTTTACCGGCAATGCGATTTTGATTCCTTCATCGCCGGTTAAGGTTGGCGCCACACCATCTGAGCCATAGACTTGGCCACCCATTCCTCGATTGGAAGGATTGATATTTAACAGGTTTCGGATGTTTTGATCAGATGTTGGAGACGCTCCAATGATAGGAAATACTTGTTTGGTACGTGCGTCTCGAGAATGTCCGATAAGGAAGACCCGCTCGCGGCTTTGGGGAACGTAGGCCTTTGAGTTAAGCACCTGCCATTCCACATCATACCCCAATCCATCCAGCGTTCGGAGTATCGTCTCGAACGTAGCCCCTCCTTCGTGATTGAGCAATCCCCGGACGTTCTCAAGGAATAAAAACTTAGGTTGGAGAAGAGTGGCGAACCGAGCGATTTCAAAGAATAAAGTACCTCGAGTATCGGAAAATCCTTGCCGCTTTCCCGCAATTGAAAAAGCTTGGCACGGAAATCCGCCGCAAAGGATGTCCACTGGTCCGAGGGATTGAACAAGCTCGTCTGATACCCTTGTGATGTCATGCATTTCCACCTCCTTCCTTGTATCATGGATTGCGTTATAACTCCGCCGAGCAAATTCATCAATTTCACAAAAACCGATACACTGGTGGCCCGCTTGTTCCATGCCTAAGCGAAAGCCACCAATCCCAGCGAATAAATCTAAAAATGTCATAAATCACCTCATTCATTGCAAAGAAAAAAGCCAAGAACATTTTTGCTCTTGGCTCTTAAAACTATTTCAATTTCAAATTTATTTTTCTTTATCCAAACCAAACAATTCTCGTTGTTTCCGATTGGATTCATCTGCTACAAATTTAAAGACTGTCTTCAGCTCTTTCGCAGAGGCATTCTTTTGTAGTGTAGAAAAGTTACGGTTATACTTCTCCATAATTTCTTCAACTTTTTCTTTCTCAGTCATGTAGCTCTTCCTCCAATCTTTCTTTCGTATAACTGATTGGTAATGCTAGTTCAACATTATCAATGTCCATTAGAAAATCAGAAATCGTATTTTGAAAGTCCTTCACTAAGATATTGATGGTTACTTTCTCTTGAAATTGCTTTTTCACCTGCATCAAATTTTTTCTCGATTGAAAAAAAGCATTGATAAAACGTTCTTTAGGAACAAAACGGCCTTCAACTTCTTCTCGTTTTTTAGTAAAGTCCCAAGCAATAAATGGATCTTGATATACATAATAGACAAGCACATTATAATTCTTTTTGAGTGCCCGTTCAATATTTTGACTTACCTTAGAAGTCGCAAACGTGCCATCAAGAATAAAACTATAACCCTTTTTAAGAACTAAATCGAGAGCAGCATCTACCAAAAGTGCTGATCCTCGTTGAAATTCATCTGAATTATTCCCAGCATAGCCCGGAAATAGTTCACGAAATTTATCAGCATCGATTACACAAAGATTACTATTCAATGCCGTCAAAGTTTGTGTAGCCTCAGTCTTTCCAGCCCCAGGACTTCCGGCCATAAAAATGGCAGTCTTTTCTTCCTCTTTTTCTTTCCCATCAGTAATCGAAGAAATTAATACTTTTTTGTTCTCTTTCGCATACTGTAAAGAATAATCCTCTGTCATTTTTACTGCGCCTCCTAACGCTTTCATCTCTAGTTTATCATACTTTAAGTCCGATACCCTAGAAGACTAAATTTCTCTGTAGTTGTCATTTTTCTTTCGATTGCATTACTTGTTTGATGGATTCCAAAAAATCATACCCTTTTGGTACAAGTGGTGTATAAAACTCACTAATCACACTGCCCCCTGTATCTACATAACCTCGTCCTTTGATGCGTTTCATAAAAAAATTTTTATCGACCTCACCAAACATCATGGAATACCCGAGTTCACTCATACGTCCTAAAGCTACTCGAAAGTTAAATTGATCGCGAATCCCATCTCCTAAATATTTCGCATCTGGTCTTTGACAAGCCAAAATCAGAAAGAAACCAGATTGACGACCTAACATCACGATTTGTTTAAGCTTATTCAAAATCACCGCACTTTCTTTCGTAGTTAACATCTCCATATAAGCCACGTATTCATCAAAAATTAAAAAGTTTGGCGGAAGTCCGAGATACGCATAATTCTCTCCTGTTTTGTAGTTAGTCATTTCTTTCATTGCCTTACTACGAGCCATCATGCGCTCATAAAAATCTTCTACACAATCAGAAATTTCTTCCTTTTGGGAATAGACATGGGGCATCACCGTACCTAAATCGGCTAGGTCCGCATTTTTGGGATCGAGGATAAACAATTCTGCATCTGACTTCAATAGTGCTTCGATAATGGAGAGAAGGAAATAGGTCTTCCCTCCACCTGTGCCACCAGCGATTAACATATGAGGTAAGGAATCATAGGCCCATACTTGATTTTTCATCAATCGCAGAGTCCCGTTTTCTGCCACTACTTCTTCAATTCCAATTCGATTGGCAATCATATCGTATAACAAGGTGTATTCCACATAGGAGTCTTTGAGTTCCTTTTCTACTAGCTCACAATACAGCCCACTTTCTAACTTCTTTTCCAACTTCAAGAGCTGATCTTGATATTTTCCCAGTGAAATTTGAACGCGAATAGAAAGTAAGCCATCCTTCATTCGATAATAAATTTTGGGGAAGTAACTGATACTCTCTTTGGTCCGACTACTATTCAAATCTTTGAAAAAACCTTCACTTTGAGTTTGTTTCACTTCATACCAATGGTTTTCTAGAATCATCCGAGCTAGCTTTTGTCGATGCCACAAACTTCGCCAATGGTCCTGAAAAAAGTACATATAAAGCAACAGCATACTTCCTGACAAAACGAGACTTCCAAGCAGACATACTAAATCTTTCATGGACCAAACGATTTCAATAGTGGAAAGTGATAGCTTAGAAGTCTCAAGTTGTCTAAGCTCTTGTAAATAAAAGACGCTCATCCAACCAACGAACAAAACGATTAGCCAGCCAATAACAAAGTGATAAACTAAGTGCTGATCTCCTGCACGTATGCGATGCCTTTTGTACATTTTGATGGTTTCCACCTCCAATCAAAAATTGCCCAATAGAAATTATCAGGCAATTAAAAAAAGTTATGCTACTCATTTACTGCTACGGAGAGTTGTTTTGTTTCAACCAATTGCGTTAAGAAACCTTCAATGGCATCCGGCATCTCCACACCAATTTCTTCCAAGACAGATTCCGCCTGCCGACATAAGTTTTCATTTACTTCGACAACCATAAAGAAGGACTCTTCTTCCCCTAACCAATCCAGTACATCAAAGTCTTCTGCGGCATCGTTACCTACTTCCAGTAATCCTTGATGCATAATCAGAAACATTTTTTCATCATAGGTTAATGCGTTAGTGAGTTGTTCTTCGGTTAGCCCACCTTTGCCATATTGATCGAGACAATCTAAAATATGTTCCACATTAATTTCCATATTCTTCACCTATTTCTTTCCTTCATTTTGGTTCGTAGGATTTCCTTGATTCGGTTGTCGTTTTAAGACTAAATCATCTGCCTTGATAAACCAATTGACAGTAGTTCCTTCTCGGAAAACATAATTGGCGACCGTATCCACGATAGGATTGACCAGCTCTACCTCCGCATCATATGCAAACTCGCGTAAGGGTACATTTGCTGGGATACTAACTTGGATCATTCGACCTTGTGCAGAAGATTTCAAATTATAGGTCCGTTCTTTTACCTCATTACTAACCGTCCCATCCTCATTTTGTTTCCGTACTTCTCGACGTAATGCGGAAAACCGCAACTTCCCAAAGGTTAATCCTGAATCTACAACAATACCTTCTGTTAATCTCATCTTCTTTTCCTCCTATGCTTTCACTAAATCATCGACATACAACACGTAATCGGTAAACCCACGATTCTCAATCTCATAGCCTTTGGCAACTAAGTGGGGATTCACGGCTTTTAGCGGTTGGTCTTGATCAAAATCCTTTTCGCCGGCTTCCGCAGCTACTACCACCTCAATATCATCGGCTCGTTGTTTACTGGAATACAAATGGTAACTACGACCAATTACTGTAGTATTCCGACCATATCCTTCTGTTAAAATTTCACCTTCACCGGCATAACTTATCTTTCCAAAGGTTTCGGCCATATCTGGTACAACAAATTTCAATTCCATCTTTTTTTCCTCTTTTCATTGTTAGTTTTGGATACAAAAATAGCGCGACCACTTTTTTAGGAGGCGGTCGCGCACGTCGGTTCTTCTTATTTACTTGTTTCATCTCATCACCTTAGTTCCGGCGATTCCAGAAATAATAGCCCGCCGTCGCAAAGATCAAGGTAAAGCCAATGAACAGTAGCACATTGGAATTTTTCTCCCCGGTTTGAGGGAATGTCTTCACTGTAGGACTAGATTCTTGAGAGTCACTTGGAACGGTTGGTGTTTCTGGTTTTTCCGGCGTACTTGGTGTGGTTGGCACTTCTTTTGGTGTTAAGGTTTGAGATTTTTCTTTCAAATCTTCATTGTGTTTTCCATTAATATTTCCATCTTTATCGTAATTGATCTCCGCAAAAGTAAACTTGGTTCCTTCTGGGTATTTCCCGGTATCTACTTTTTCCGCAAGCACGGTTTTGGTAAATTCCTTGTCATTCACTTCATAATCAATTTTGTCAGATTTCCAAATTTCTTTGTTCGTACCATCTGGAAGTAGTGCATACAGAATTGTTTCGAAAGCTTCTTTTGAGCCATCCAGTACATCATGGGTAATGGACACATCATCAAACATATCTACCACGTCACCATGAGTGAAAGTTTGCGAACCGTCTTCTAAGTGGGCTTTTGTTTGGATCGAAACATGACGCTCCACCGTACAATTAACAGTTTGGGCTTGGTTATTCAAACTAGCATCCTTCGCTACTGGATCGTCACCAGCTTCATAAGCTTCCTTATTTTCATACACATAGTTGAATAAGACAATAGTTTTATCCAAAACTTGTTCGGCGGTTAATTTATGCAGAATTTCCCAAGTTCCTGTTTTTTCTTTGTTCGCCAAGGTGGCCGTTGTTTCCGCAATTACCACTGGTTTGGCATTTTCATCTTTTTCTTGAGCAGCTTTTGTGGCTTCTACATCAATGGCTTGCGCTACCACATACCAGTCTTCTTTGATTTCATGCAAGTTATAGCTCAACTTATCAATTAGCTCGGTAGAATCAAGGCTAGTCAATTCTTTGTCCCCGTCTTTCCAAGTCGCAAGGGAAGTCAAACTATCTTCTTCCTCAGGCAAATCATAAAGCATCAAACGATTCAAACTAACGGAAAATTCTTTGTTCGTCAGCTTCTCGTAAGGAACGGTCACCGTTTTAATTGGCTGTTTTTGACCTTGTTCGGTAATGGTAAAAATGTATTCACTCTTGGTGTAATCCTCTTTATTTTCTTTAAACGTAGAACGGATTTCTAATGGTGTAATCTTTTGAAATCCTTCTGGAGCTTCTACTTCTTCAAGTAAATAATCCCCATAAGGAAGATTTTCAAACTTGCCGTAGCCATCAAACCCTAATTGCTCGTTATAAGCTGTGGTCGCTTCATCTTCAGCGCCTGTGATTTCATTGGTTCCTTCCAATGGCGATACTTTAAAAGTCAGATCATTGAAGCCAGTTTCGGCAGTTCCCGTAGCTGATCCGGCGAATTTGAAGAAATCAAACCCAAAGCGAATCACTTGTTCTTTTGCCGTAACATCTCGGGTAATCACAGCATTTTTTTCGCTATCATCCACCTTTTTGATGGAAACAGGATACTTCGTTTCATCCAAAGAATATCCTTCAGGTGCTTTGGTTTCTTGCCAGTAATACTCGTTAATCGCCAGATGTTTAACGGCAACTTGATTCTTTTCATCTAAAGTCAAAGTCACCGTTTCATCAGAAGCCTTCGTTCCTTTCACTAATTCTGGTTCAAAAGCTTCACTCCATTTAACAGCTTGACCATTTTTTACAGTAAAAAGAGTATATTCAGCTCCTTTAAACTCAGCTTTTCCTTGAGTCTCATTACCGATATCTTTGTCTTCTTTCGTCAAAGTGGTTTCACCAGTAATTTCTTGGTTTTGTCCTTTTACGTTACTGGTAACGAGAGCCACCGTTTGATTAGCATACTTCAATTCGACTTTTACGGGTTTGAAAGTATTCACGAAACCATTAGATGCTTTGGTTTCGGTCACATAATAAGTTCCCAATTCCAACGCATTGGCAATCTCTTTTGGTGTTTCCGCATGACCTTTTTCATCCGTGGTCATTTCTTGAACAATTTCACCAGTTGGGCTATCTTTACGAATGGCAAACGTATTTCCAGCTAAAGAATAGTTATCATTCCAAAGATCACTCCCTGTTTCAACTCCGGTTTTATCCAGAATGATTTGACCTTTTTCTCGCGTATTTTTTGAAGTCACAGAAATGGTTTCGCCTGCTTTAATCGTAGCAGTCATAGGTGTGGCATCAATCGTATAAGGCGCCGGCACTGATTTTTCAGTAATGGTTACCTTTGTACCATGAGGAATTCCATCCAATGTCGCAATGCCTTCTTTATCGGTAGTCACATCTTTTACAGGCAAAGTTTTTCCAAAGTCTAAATGGAAAACCGTTCCTGGTACAACATCACCTGATTCTTTATCGACTTTTTTGATTTTTAAAGACCCCTCAGTTTCCACATCAATTTTGATCGTGTAAGTGTTCGGTTTATCAAGTGCCCCGGCCATCAAGGTCTGTTGACCAGCCATCTTATAAGCAACCGGTGTTCCAGTTCCAGCAGATTTCTTAAGCGTCAACACACCGCTTTCTTTTGAATTGGTATTAGGTGTGATAACCAATTGATTGCCGTTGACACGATAATCAATATTTGCGGTGTTTTCCACAACATCATCGAACTCTGACAAATTCAAATTATTCGTGTCCGTTACAGTAGTTGATTGACCTAACACTGTTTTAGCCGTGCTATTATGGAAGCTTGGTTTCTTCTGATAATCGGCAATAGCTTGATTAATTTTTGCTTCAATGGCTGCGATATTTACGGCACTACCATCTGGATGCTTCATAGAGTGAAGCGTATACCCATTGACCTCCTGCCAGATCATCTTTTGAGCAACCATTTGTGTATCAATATCTGTACCGGCGTTTTTCCATAACACTGAAACTAATTTGGCTTTTTCCGACATATCAGGCAATGGATTTTTCTCATAACCTGGCGTGAACTCATTGTAAATTGGCACTCCCGGTTCGATACAGAAAATATCTTGTTTCTCCCCATTATAGATAGCATAGTGAGGAACAGTTACCTCAGATAATGTTCGACCATCACTAAAAGTTCCCTCAACAGAATAAAGATGGGACTGATCACAATGCACGGTAACCGTTTGTGGATGAGTAATTTCATCAGCAAAGGCAATCGTAGGACCAATCGCTCCGCCAATTGTTTGACCTAATAGAGCCAAAGTCGCAAACAATCGCCAATTTTTGAACTTTGATTTTCTCATAGTGTATTTTCCTTTCATAAAGATACTATTTTGTTGTTGCATTATCTTGCATGTTTTTCTAAATTGATTCTGTTCCTGTACCCACCTTGTATGAATGAAAAAGCAAATAAAAAAGACATCAACTTGTGATGTCTTAAAAATTCCATATTCGTTATTAAATGAAATTCGAACTACGTTACGCTCTTATAAAAAAACTTACTTAATATATACTCAAACTTGATTTAGCTTGTCAATCCATGCTTTTAATAGTAAACGCTAATTGCATGGGACAAAATATGGGACAGTTGGAGACATTCATATAAAACTATGAACAATATGGATTCTAACTTTAAAAAAAGTAATTTTAGCATTCATTATAAATAACAGAAGCGATATGAATTTCCACTATTATCACAATGATGGGAGAAAGAAATATTACACGAAATTTATAAATCAATATCTAAAATTTAGTAAACTACTATTTGTCAGAAGGAAACCATTGAATTGTCATCTTTAGACAACTCCTCTCATTTAAACTACATCTTCGCATTTTAACATGAATAATGGCAATTTAAAACGTGTTCTTTTTCATTTTTAACTATCTGTAATATATTTATTACAGACTATACTAAAGATAACAAACCAAAGCAGGTGAAAAAATGAAGCTAAAATATACTTTTGTTGCAGAAATAATGCCCTCAAAAATTGGCAAGGGTGGCGCATATGTCGTTTTCCCCTATGATTTGAAAAAAGAATTTGGTGTAGGACGCCTTAAGGTTAATGCTACTTTTGATGGCGTCTTTTATGCCGGCAGCATTGTAAACATGGGACTTAAAGATCCAGCGGGAAATATTTGTTATATTCTCGGCATTAAAAAAGACATTCAGCAAAAAATTGCTAAAACAATTGGGGATTCTGTTACTGTGACCGTTAAAGTGCGGGATTAATAAAATTCAGCAAAAAATTTGGAAAGTTGATTGTCTTAAATAGAAAAAGCTAGACAAACAGCATCCAGATCAAAAAAAAACACGTGCGAAATTTTTGCCTATGACTGATAGAATTTGTAAAGTTAGATAACACCAAAGTAGTCAAATCCATTTTTTGTGAACTTTTGTGAAAAATTTATACTCCAATAAAAAAAGACACGTTGCAAAATTGGCAACGTGTCTTTTAAATCTAAAATTAGTTTTCGATTTCAGTAACCATACCTGAACCAACAGTACGTCCACCTTCACGAATTGAAAAAGTAGTTCCTTTTTCAACAGCGATTGGATGAATCAATTCAACTTCGATCGTAACGTTATCACCAGGCATTACCATTTCAGTACCTTCTGGCAACGCAATGTTACCTGTTACGTCAGTTGTACGGAAGTAAAATTGTGGACGGTAGTTATTAAAGAATGGTGTATGACGTCCACCTTCTTCTTTTGTTAAGATATAAACTTCACCCTTGAATTTTGTATGTGGTGTAATTGAACCTGGTTTAGCTAATACTTGACCACGTTCAACTTCGTCACGGGTAATCCCACGTAACAATACCCCAACGTTATCGCCGGCTTCACCATAATCCAAAGTTTTACGGAACATTTCCAAACCAGTTACAACAGCTTTTTGTGTTTCTGGTTTAATCCCGATAATTTCGATTTCATCACCAACGTTGACTTTACCACGATCAATACGACCTGAAGCAACAGTACCACGACCAGTAATTGTGAAGACATCTTCAACTGGTAACAAGAATGGTTTGTCATTGTCACGTTCTGGTGTTGGGATATATTCATCCACTGTATCCATCAAGTGCATGATAACTTCTTCTTGTTCTGGATCTCCTTCTAAAGCTTTTAAAGCAGAACCGCGGATGACAGGAATATCATCCCCTGGGAAGTTATATTCGTTTAATAATTCGCGAACTTCCATTTCAACTAGTTCTAATAATTCTTCATCATCAACTAGGTCTGTTTTATTCAAGAAAACGATCAAATATTTAACGCCAACTTGACGGGCTAACAAAATATGTTCACGCGTTTGAGGCATTGGGCCATCAGTTGCAGATACAACTAAAATTGCCCCATCCATTTGAGCTGCCCCGGTAATCATGTTTTTAACATAGTCCGCGTGTCCTGGCGCATCAATATGGGCATAGTGACGTTTTTCAGTTTCATATTCCACGTGAGCAGTATTAATTGTAATACCACGTTCACGTTCTTCTGGTGCTGCGTCGATACTTGCGTAATCTTGTGGGTTTGCTAATCCTTTTTTACCTAAAACAGTTGTGATAGCGGCAGTCAATGTCGTTTTACCATGGTCGACGTGTCCGATGGTACCGATATTAACGTGTGGTTTACTTCTGTCGTAATGTTCTTTTGCCATTAATAAAACCTCCAATAATTATTATCAGCGGGTCATACATTGCTGACTCTCTGATACCTATTATAGACTTTTCCTTACAATTGTAAAAAATTTACGCTTGTAAACTGCTTACTTTTTATAAGTTTCGATCTTACTCTTATTATAGGTCAATTTTAGTCAAAGTCAAAAAATATGTCTCGCTCAAAAATACAGCTACGTAATAACCGAATTAATCCATCTAAACACCTTATATAATAGCAAAAAAGGCAGATAGAAGTTTTCCTTCTATCTGCCTTTTACTCAATAAAAAAATTTAAATTTTTCTTCGTTGTGCTAACTCAACTTGTATTTGCGGATATTCTTGATCTAATTTATAAAAAGACATCACAATGACAGAACCGACAATGAGCGCTATAGGAATATATCCATACATTAATTTAATGGCTAAAGTGGCTTGGTTCGTTTGCTCTACAGCATTTGGTGCATAGCTTCCCCAAGCAAGCAATATCCCAGCAATCCCTCCAGCAACAGCTTGTGCAACTTTTCCTAAGAACCCATTGATAGCAGATAGAGAACCTGAAACGTCTATTCCATTTTTCCATATGCCGTAGTCAACAGGATCTGCTTGCATAGAAAAATAGATACTTTCTTTTATTCCGTATCCCAAGGCGGACACTAGTGCACCAACTATAATTATAAAATGATTTATAGTCCCAAGCAGAATAATGACTATTCCTCCTGCTTGGATAAGCGAAGCTATGATAAAAAGATTTCTCTTCCCCATTTTATTAGCCAAAAAAGGAACAAAAAAATTGGCACACATAGGTACAACTGACATAATAGTAGCAATTGTAATTGAAAGGCCTCTGTCTCCCACCACTACAACAAAATAATAAACCAAAGAGCTCGTTTGTAAGAAAAAGCCTGTCCACATAAATAAAATGTTCAATGCAAAAATTAACCAGGGGGTATTTTGCCGCAATGCTTTTATAATATTTTTCATTGTTAGTGTTTGTTTTTCTTCGACACGTATTTCACGAACGGAAAGAAAGGTAATAAAAAATAAAATACAGCCAATTAAACCAAACATAAACATTACTTTTTTAAATCCTAAAGCTTGATTGTTACCACCAAAAAGATTAACTAAAACTAAAGCTGAAGAACTTACAACAGTTGCACCGAGAAAACCAAAAAATTTTCTAGATGTAGAGAGTGCCGTTCTTTCTTTTGCATCTGTTGTTAAACTTGGCAAAATTGAAGCCATCGGAACATTGACCAACGTATAAGAAAAAGATAAGCCAATGTAAGTAACATAAGCATAAACCATTTTGCCAGCAACGGAAGTATTCGGCACACTAAAACATAAGAATGCAAAAAAGGCAAAAGGAATTGCTCCAAAAAGAAAATATGGGCGCGATTTCCCCCATCGTGTATGGGTGTGATCAATTAGATATCCTACTAATAAGTCTGTCACGCCATCAATAATCCTGGTAATGACAAACATTAGACTAACAGCAGCGGCATTTAATCCCATAATATCTGTATAAAAATAGAGAAGGTATAAAGAAATCATTTGCCAAATTAGATTACACGCTAAATCAGAAATGCCATAGCCTAAACGTTGACGCCATTTGGAAATCCCACGTACATCATGTTTTATCCCTTTAGTAGATTCCACCTAAATCCCCCCCCATTACTTATTGATTTTTGTCAGTAGATATTTTCTAATCAAATATGGCGGTGTACAGCTCCATGCATGGCAATAACTGTTAACAATGGGACTACCATAAGGTGAAAAGTTTGGGTCTTCGGGTTTAAACGCTTCCCAAAATGTATCTGCTCCCATATCAATCATTTTTCCCCAATAATCTTTTATCAATGTAACTGCTTCTTTTTTCATACCGGCAATACAAAAGGCTTCAACTACATGGTGATACGTATACGGTGTTGCGATCCCTTCAATAGGAAATAATGTTTTCACCGTATTTTCAAGAATTTTTTTATTCATTTCAGGTGGCATGATTTCTGATAAAATCATCCAAACTTGACTAACAATATTTATTTCTTCGTTTTCTGCAACGATGAATAGGTTTTTTGTTGCATCAAACAAATAATCTTTGGCATATGCAACTAATTGTGCCAATTTCTCCTGATAGAATTGCAATTGAACATCTTCTTGGCGTTTTGCTAATTCTACAAATCTTTTTAGCGCATAAATCATAACGCCATGACCAGCCGTATTCTTTTTAAAATCATTTGACCAATCAATAAACACTGGCCATTCATCTTGTAAGCATAGTTTTCCTTGCTCATTTACTAATAACAGTGCCAAATCAATTTGCTTTTTAGCTACTGGATATAAGTCCTCTAGTACCTCTACGTCATTTGTATGTTGGATATAATCAAATAATGTTGTTACGAAAAATAGACTATAATCAAATAAAAAAGTATCATCTGGCGTCAATTGCGGAGTAATGAAAACATTGGCAGGAATTTTTCCTTCACTTGTCGTCATTCCACCAAATAAATAAAGGCCTCGTTTAATTAGCCTAACGTCATTAAAGGTATAGTAGTCGGCTAACGCTTGTAAACGAAGATCTCCTAGCCAAAGACGGCGATCTCGTTTGGGTCCATCTTCAAAAACATCTTGCATACAATCCATCAAAGTTTTTACTGAAACGTTACAGATTGCTTCTAATTCAGCATCTGCTAGTGTATCTTTTGGTAATCGTTCCATCGTAACGCTACTCTCAGCTGTAAAAACCGGATTTTGAAATGAAACTTGCCATTTTGGTGATGTATCAACTACAGATAACTCAATAAATCGACAACTATATCTTCTAGGCATTTTTAATGTCGTCGGCAATACATCTAAATGAATGTATTCTTCTTGAATCCAGGAGCGAGAAAGCCAACCATCATATGCAGCCGAATCAGCTGCAATTTCAGCAGCAACCTCCGCAAACTTCACTTTCAAAAATAAAGGAGCATCCATTGGAGAACCAATGGACTGAATATCAATAGCAAAAGTACCTACATAATGATCACCCAAATCCAAAATAATGCTATCATCTCGTTTTAATAAGACTTGCGGAAGGTGTTGAATTTTCGTTTTTGTAACCGCTGATTTATAGCCATTAATTTTCTTTTCATCCGGCAATATTTCGACGATAGCAACCGGCTGAATTTTATTTTTTAGTATTTCTGGTTTATTTCTATCAGCCTTGTCCAATAATTTTTTATCTTTATTCCAAACTACATCATCATTAATTTGATAAGTAAAAGTCACAATAATCCCTCCAATTCGTTTTACGCTACTATTTTTTCTTGTTCTGCTTTTGTTTTTTTACCATGACGATATTTATTTTGTAGACGCATCATCATAATTCCAGCTAACGTTGCAAGAAAAACAATACCTGCAAAACCATACATTGAATATTGGATTCTTCCTGGCTCAACAAGAAATGGTGTAACAAAAGCAAACAGACCACAACACATTCTTGAAAAACCATTAATAAATCCTTGTAAAGATGCCCGCGTTTCTGCTGGAAATGACTCTTGTGTCCAAACTTTGTAAATGGCTTCTCCTGCTAGTGGATTGCCAAAATTATAAAATCCGATTGTAACCGCTAACGCTAAGAAACCAGCGCCTCCGCCAATTAAAGCCATCCCCAACATCGCCGCAAATTGAACAAAGGCACCTAAGAAAAATGCTTTATTACGATACTTTCCACCAGCTACAGAAGTAAAGGCAATAGTTGTCAATAGTGAAACAACATTCAAGATAATGCCCAGACCAGTTGCTTGTGTCTGTGTTGCTCCTGCATTTGTTAATGCATATGTTTGAAATTGTCCCCATGTATTCGCTAACAAATTCCAACAAACATAAAAGATTAAAATGGCAAAGAAAAAGCCTAAGTATCTTTCTTTATTTGAGCCAAACAATACATTTTTAAACGATACTTCTGCATTCTCGCCTTCTTTTTTAGCTGCTTGATTTTTTGCACCGCGTTCATGAAACATTTTGAATTTTTTCGATGAAGATCGCCATAACCAGGTCACCAAAGCAAAAGAAAATAAAATCCCAAAAACAATTCTAGCTCCTAAAACTCCACTAATACCGGATAATAAAAACGAGCAGATATACGAAATAAATACGCCAATTTGCCAAAAAATTTGTGTTGAAGATACTAATTTCGCTGATGTTGTTTCGTCGGGTGCATCATAAGAAACTACAGTCAAGCTAATTGGTAAATCCGCTCCAGAAGCAAATCCCATAATAATTACGCCAACCAACAAAAAATTAAAGTTATTTGATAAAACACAAATTCCAGCCCCGATTGCATAAAAGAGATTCAGCCAATTAAAAGATTTAATTAAACCAAATAGTTTAGTAATATTTCCTGCAAATAGCGAACCAAAGGCAATCGCAAACGTCAACGCACCTGAAATAATTCCCACTTGTCCAGCTGTTAACTCCAAACCTTTTTGCCAGACCGGAATAGTAGCAGACAATCCAACGATACATCCAGATCCCAGCATTGAGCCGATTCCAGCTGCTGTTGCTAATGGTGAGTATTCCTTTAATAAATCTGATTTTTCTTCATTCTTATTCACTTTCTTATTCACGTTTTCCACTCCTTCATTTGTAATGAAATAATTCATTTAACTACTAAGATTGTAAGCGGATAACAAGCAACTAACTATAGCACAATCCAACAACATTTTTATCCAAACCACAGAAAAAGGGGAATGAGTCTTTTACTCATTCCCCTGAAAATTCGATTTTTCCATCATTTTTCTAATCTCTTTTGGTGTATCTCTTGTGTATTTGGCAAATAATTTGTATAACGAGGATAAATTTTCGTAGCCAACTTCATAAGCAATCTCTAAAAAACTTTTATTTGTTTCCCGCATCAATTCTAGACTATTTTGATAACGCATGTAATTAGTTAATTCTTTAAAAGAACGGCCTGTCTGTTTTTTCAATTTATTACTAATATAGTTTGGGTTATAACCAAATTCTTTCGATACTTCAGATAAGGTCAGATGTGGATAATGAATTTCAATGTAGCGTAATAATTGCAAAAGTTCCTCATCTTCGTCTTCTTGTTGACTTTCAATGCTTCGGGTCAGTTCAATAATTAAAAGTGACATTAGTAAATTAATCGCCCGCATATAAAAGTTATTTTTATTATAATATTCCAAAATTAAACGGTGTAACACAGACTGGACAGCTTCATTTTCGCCGCAGTGAAAATGTAAAAAAGAATCATGGCTACTGTACTGATTCGAAGCATTCATCAAGAATTCACCTACGACACCATTAGATTTCACCATATTAACAATTAATTCAGTCGTGATGGATTCATCTTTTAGCAAGATATTAATCAAAATATCATCTTTATTGAGACTATTGATTTCTTGAACAATATCTTTATCTAATAAAAGAAGTTCGCCTTGTTTTAGTATAATTTCTTTTCCATTAACATATTGAATGCAACTTCCTGAAAGCATGTAGTTGAACTCAACAAAAGAATGCGTATGAGCCGGCATAACAGAATAACGATGATGCTTATTGATAAAAATATTTCCTTCTTTGAAAAAAGACTCTTGCGGCATTTTAGGAACAGCAACCTTTTCGAAGGGTAAATTCTGATCGTTAACATTATACCCTTCTTTTCGCTGTATTTTTTCAATTTCATTTTCTTGCTGCAAAATAATTTCTAATTCAGAAAATTCCATACTATCCCCACTTTTAACAAAACTACTCGCAACCAGCTACTGAACAAATTCTATCTACAACCGATTAATCACATCTTCCACATTTTTAATCATCACCGAAATCGTCCCATCTGGATTATTAGTGAATTCAATTAAATTGGGATCTCGATAAACATCTAACGGAACTATCAATTCAATCCCGTTTGAAAGTTTTAGTTTTTGCTTACTGTATTTCTTTTCCGTAATTTCTTTTACTTCCCTTAGTAATGGGGCTTGGTTCACAAACCCCTTTTCTACTACTTCTTCTTCAAAGGCCATTTGAGCTGTAATGTTGTCTTTAAAAACTTTTTGGGCAACTTCCTTTACTTCAAGTTGACCATTTTCTTCTATTGCTTCATAGACAGCGTCTTTGACATCAGCTACCACATCATGACTAGCAGCTTCAAATTTCTTACCGATTTTTTCGGCTACTTTTTTGATTACTTTGACATTTTCTTCTAGTGATGGGATAGGCTGGCTTTCAATCACACGGGTTGAAAAATAGAAGTTCTTTTCCCCAGAAAAGGTATATTTTTTTTCAATCAATTCATAAACCATATCGGTTAAATCAATCGTGATGCCTTCGTCAGCTTTTTGCGACTTGCCGGCTAAAATTGCCCGATTAATGATTAATTGATTATTTAGCCCACTTTCTGATGAATCCACAAAATGCGTAAAGCCGTCATTGTAATTAACCTTCAAAAAAGCCAGCTGCATTTTTGTATCCAACTCATATAACACGACAAAAATATCGGCACTAGGAGCATCTTCACTTTGACTATACACGTCATACCAACGGGCAACCAATTGTTCTGAAACTTGCACAAAATCATTTTGTGCTTGACTGGCTAATGCTTCAAAAGCAGAGCCAACCACTAAACTACCAGTTTTTGTTTGCGCACTTGCCAATTTTTGAATTTTTTTAGTCAAATAATCCCGAATATACTCCGTCGTTAAATCCAATTCCATTTGTGAATAAACAGGATCACCGCTTTGGCGATCAATAATGTGTAAAATTGCCTTTTTCAAATAGATATCCATTTTATTTCGCTCTTTTCTTAATTTAAAGTTCTGATTCAGTGTACAGAAAAAAGCAATGAAAAGACAAGTCTTTTCATTGCTTTTATTTTAATCTAAGGAAGTCGCAAAATTATAAATATCCGTTGCCAATAAATCATCACCGTTAATCGCCGGTTGATTGGCAAAGAGTAATACGAGGTTTTCATTGCTTTCATCGCCATAAACAAAAGTATCATAGCCGCCTAAAGAGCCGTGGATACTCTTAATCCCTTCATCGTGCCAAATGCCCCCAGCATATCCAGCATCTTCAATTTGCGCCAATTCCTTATATTCTGCTGCGGTCAGGATTTGCCCATTGGTTAAGCCTTTTTGCACTTTTAACATGTCGTCAATACTCATAAATAAATTGCCGGCCCCCAGCAGACTTGAAAATAATTCTTTATCCGCATGAAATTCATCATCTTGATAATCTTTTTCATTTTCGTAACGATACGCAATTGGCAAGGTCATCTTAGGCGGCCGTTTTTCCCAAGAAAAAGTTCGCTTTAAATGCAAAGGTTTAATAATTTTATTTTCCAATACCGTCTCATATTTTTCACCAGTAATTTGACTAATCACCCCTGATAACAAGGTGTAATTGGCATTCGTATAGGAGAAGCTTTGATCTTGTGTAACTTGCATTTCTGACAAAACATAGTTGAGTTGATCTTCTTCTAGACCCAAAAGTTTTCCAGGATTACTTTCTGCCATTTGAATACCCGAAGTATGATCTAAAAGTTGCCGAATCTTGATATTTGCCAACTCCGGCTGATTAGGATAAAAAGCAGCCAAATTACTTTCATAGGAAAGCTTTCCTGCAGCTACTAGTTGAGCAATTAGGCTACCGGTCATAAATTTTTGTAAAGACGCAATCGGATAAGAAAGCCGAATATTATTCTTTTTCAAACGACCAAAATCAGCATAACCATAGGCACTACGATTAATAACTTCTCCATTTTTTACAACGAGTATGACACCTTTAAAATGTTCTTTTTGTACCATTTGGTTGATATCTGCTTTAAAAAGCGGATTACTCTGGGCTAAAATGCGCGAGACAGATGTTTCTTCTGCCGGAGCTTTTGTGGTAGTCTTGTGTGCCATTTGCCAACTAGCACCAAAAATAATGAACAATACTATAATTATGCCAATTACAAACCAATACTTTTTTTTCATCTAAATGCCTCTTTCCTGCTGCTGATTATACTGCAAACTCTAAAATTTGTTTACTAAAACAAAATGAAAGAAAAAAATCGCTAATTACGCTAAACTAAAAGTAGCAAAAAAGAATTGGAGGCATTATAGATGGAAAATCTTACATCAACTTACACATTAAAAAATGGCGTTAAAATTCCTAAAGTCGGCTTTGGTACTTGGCAAACACCCGATGGCGATGTGGCGGTTTCATCAGTTAAATCCGCTTTAAAAGTTGGATACCGCCATATCGACACGGCCCAAGGCTACCACAATGAAAAAAGTGTTGGTAAGGCGATTAAAGAAAGTGGTGTTCCTCGCTCTGAAATTTTTCTAACGACGAAATTATGGAATGAAAACCATAGCTATGATTTAGTGATGGAAAGTTTCGCCCAATCTTTAAAAGAACTAGAGACAGATTATATTGATTTATTCTTAATCCACTGGCCAAACCCCGTAACTTTCCGCGATAACTGGCAAGAAGCAAACGCCAGTACCTGGAAAGCAATGGAAGAGTTATATGAAGCAGGTAAAATCAAAGCAATCGGCGTCAGCAACTTTTTGCCACATCATTTAGATGAACTAAAGAAAACAGCTAAAATTATGCCACAAGTCAATCAAGTTTTCTTAGCTCCAGGTGAATTGCAACCTGAAGTTGTGAAATATGCACAAGCAAATGATATTTTGCTAGAAGCTTATAGCCCACTTGGTACAGGTAAAATCTTTAGTGTACCAGAAATGCAAGAAATTGCGGCAAAACACAACAAATCAATTGCCCAAGTTGCTTTACGCTGGTCGTTACAACATGGCTTTTTACCATTACCAAAATCTGTTCATGAAAACCGCATTAAAGAAAATAGTGAAATTTTTGATTTTGAATTATCAGATGAAGATATGGCAACAATTGACAAACTAGATGGTGTCGTAGGGAAAGCCAAAAATCCAGATACTGCGAATTTTTAAAATGACAAAAGAAAAAATCCAAAAACGACTGCTAAACTTACCAAAAGAAATTACGACAGCCATTAGTTCTGATTTTGTTTTCTTAGTATGGCCTGATAAGGTCCAACATTTTCCAGCTAGAAATTGGGCAACACCCCAGTTTCATAAAACTATTTCAGAGTACCTTACAACCCCTCTTTACACAACTTTTAATGGTTATCTAGTAGCATATGAAGAAAATAATGAGTTGATTTTGATTTTACCCGGAATGAAGCAATAAAATAGAGGCATTGGTTGTCGTATTTTAGCTGAAAACGACAATCGATGCCTTTATTTTCATTTTTTTTACAATATTGCTTTTCATTTACCCGAACTTTTTTTATAATCATAAAGGACTCAACTCAGAAAAGGAGATATTTATGAAGAAGAAACAAAAGCAAAAATTGCTAAAACAATTTCGACCTAACTTCGAACAAGTACGTTTAGAACTGTTTAACGAAATCGTTTTAAAAGCCAAAAAAGATTATAATTTAGTATTGGATATTTTTATTGATCCTAAGAAAAAAGACGATATGACTGTTGCTTTTAACAATGGCGCTCAAGTGCAACAGTTTACTGTACCGATGGATGAAAACTTTAACACTGTGGTTAAACGCATCCAAAAACAAGAAAAAGGCTTACTCGCTCGTTTTAGTACAAACTTAGCTGATAGTATTGCCTCTTACTTACAACCTAACTTGCCGCAAGGCTTATCAAGTACAACTGCCAAAGAAGATAAAGCAGACAAAGCTGCTGCTAAAAAGTCCGTGGAAATTGAAACACAGCCAAAAGAAGTGAAAAAAGAAGCTGTTACTGACAAAGAAGTGAAAAAAGAAGCTGAAAAAGATGGGGCCGACAAAGAAAAAGAAGTTCACGCACCAATGACAGTAACAGACTTTACTCAAGCAATTGCAAATTTTCCTAAGTTTGTGGTTAACCAAACAGACAACGGGTATGAAGTCGTGGAAAAAACACCAAAAGAAGAACGTTTATTGGCGACTGTTGCAAAAGATAGTAATGAATTTACAGTTGAAAAAGCTCTTGAAAGAAAGTATAAGTTAAAAACAGAAGTGATACCTGTCATTGAAGCTTTTGCTGCAACACCAATTTCAGCTCGCTAATCCTGTAAAAAACTGCATTACACCAAATTCTATCGCTAAAAAATGCGTTATAACCTAGCCAAATGCATAAAAAAACAAGTCACTTTTCTCAGTGACTTGTTTTTTTGCATAGATTTTAATTACTTGCTCGCAATGTAGCCAAAATTTTAGCTGCTGTTGCTTGGTTCATAGTCGTCTCTTTTTGCAATTTTCGACTGACCACTTCAATTTCACTGCCAACTGCGCCAACCGTCATTGCTAAAGAACGAGATTGAAGTGCCATATGCCCTTTTTGTATACCTTCTGAAACAAGCGCCCGCAAAGCAGCTAAGTTTTGAGCTAAACCAACTGCCGCAACCACAGTAGCTAATTCTTTGGCATCTTCTACGGCTAAAATATTCAGTGCAGCTTGTGCTTTTGGCAAAACCCTTGTGGCACCACCGACTGTGGCAATCGCAAGTGGCAAAACAAGACGTCCTTCTAAATAGTCATCAACGACTTTCCAATCACTCAAACCTTGATACTGTCCATCTTTTACTGCGTAAGCATGAGCCGCTGCTGCAACAGCTCGCGTATCATTACCTGTAGCTAAAATAACGCCGTCAATACCATTCATAATGCCTTTATTGTGCGTAGCAGCCCGATAAGGATCTTTTTTTGCGTAATCTGCAGCAATGGCGATTTTTTCAGCCACGACATGCCCATTACCACCCTTAGCTAAATTCGCAATGGGCACACGGCAACGTACTTCAACTAACGACTCAGTTGCCAAATTACTTAAAATACTAAATAATATTTTTTCACTTGGAAAAACGGTACGCAATTTCGCCGCTACCCCTTCAAGTATGCCGTTGACAATGTTAGCTCCCATCGCATCTTTTACATCAACCTTTAAATCTAAGGACAAATAACTTCCCTCAATTTTTCGCCAACTAACATCTTTCAAGCCGCCACCACGTTTCACAATTGACGGATAGCTTACATTTGCAACTTCAAATAAGGTTGCGTAATTATTTTCCAACCATTCAATTAACGTTTTTTCATCTGCAACGTCATAAAACACGATTTGTCCTCGTAACAAACGTTCTTTAATAACAGCAGTAAATTTCTCAGCCATCTTCGCGCCATAGCTACAAGCAGCGATAACAGAAGGTTCCTCCGTCGTTAGGGGAACAGCATATTCTTTATCATTTACTACTAAATTTAAAGCAAGCCCCATCGGTATTTCACTTTCACTGATTTGATTTTCAATCATGTGATTTGCCACATCTGAATCAAGCGCAGTATTTAACAGCTCCGCTGCTTGAATAGGATCAATTTTCTTGTCTGCTTGTAATTTTTCAAGCCGTTCAATTTGACTCATTTGATAAAATTTTTTTTTTGAATTTTCTTTACTTGGACTTTTCAATAACATAGCAAGGCCAAGGCCACCGCCAATACATAAAGAAGCGATACCATATTCTTTATCTTCTTGTTGTAGCTGATGGCTAAGTGTGGTCAACAACCGAGCTCCAGTTGCGCCAATTGCGTGACCCAGCGAAATTCCACCGCCGTAAGGATTAACTTTGTTACTATCTAAGCCTAACTCTTTCTCTACGGCCACAGAAGAAGCTGCAAAAGCTTCATTTATCTCAAATAAATCAATATCTGCAACTGTTTTTTCTTGAGCTGTTAATAATTCTGTCACAGCCTTAATCGGAGCTACTCCCATAATAGCCGGATCAATGCCGACTTCACTAAATCCACAGATTTCAGTTAAGTAAGGTAGTTCATGTAGATCTGCATATTCTTTTGTTGCCAATAATAAAACAGCGGCGCCGTCATTAATAGTAGAAGCATTACCAGCTGTCACCGTGCCATTTTCTTTAAAAACAGTTCTTAATTGACTTAGCTTTTCAACCGAGCTATTTCCACGAATGCCTTCATCATGTTCCATTAGGCCATGAATGGTTTTGATCGGAACAATTTCTGCTGCAAAAGCCCCTTTGGCTTGTGCTTTTGCTGCCTTTTGTTGGGAATTAACAGCAAATTCATCTTGCTCACTGCGGGAAACATGAAAATCTTCTGCTACTTTTTCAGCAGTTAATCCCATATGCTTTTGGCTAAAGGCATCTGTTAAACCGTCTAAAATCATCGCCGATAAAGGTTCACCGTAGGCATTTGTTTCATAATTAAAATGACGCAATTGTGGTGCATTGGTCATACTTTCAGTACCACCAGCAATCGCAACTTCTCCTTGGCCCAATTGTAAGCTTTGCCACGCCATGATCACAGCTTTCATCCCAGAGCCACACACTTCATTTACTGTAGTTGCTGGTACTTCATACGATAAACCACTATTGATACTAATTTGTCTTGCCACATTTTGGCCGTTTCCTGCTTGTAAAACATTGCCAAATACTACTTGTTTTATGTCATCTTTTACTTTAGGATAACGCGATAATAACGACTGTGTAACTTTTGTACCTAAATCAACAGCACTATATTGGGTCAATGCCCCTTTGTATTTTCCAATCGGACTGCGCAAGGCAGCAACAATGACTACTCTTTTCAAATGTAGCACCTCCACTAGGAAATATATCATTTCTTTCATAAAAAAAAAACAACCTTAACTAATTCTGACCATTTGCAAAGAAAGTTTAAATAAACTTTAAATTATAAAATAATTTTTTCGTCAAAAAGCTTTTTTATGCTACCTTATAAGAGCAAATATGACTGCACGAGTAACAAATTCAAAGAGAAATTTAGAAAGATAGGGGTTTGTTTATGAACGTCGGAATAGATAAAATTAGTTTTTTTGTACCACCTTATTACATTGACATGACCGAATTAGCGCAAGTGCGAAATGTTGATCCCGGAAAATATTTGATCGGAATTGGACAATCTGAAATGGCCATTGGGCCAAGTAGCCAAGATATCGTTACTTATGCTGCCAATGCGGCAAACAAAATTTTAACCGATGAAGATAAAAAGGCAATTGACTTGGTGATTGTAGGTACTGAATCTAGCTTTGATGAATCAAAAGCTAGTGCTGTAATTTTACATCGCCTGTTGGGCATCCAAGATTTTGCCCGTTCTTTTGAAATTAAAGAAGCCTGTTATGGTGCAACAGCTGGTTTAGAAGCTGCAAAAAATCATATTTCTCGTCATCCTGAAAGTAAAGCGTTAGTTATCGCTGCAGATATTGCCCGTTATGGTTTAAATAACGGCGGTGAACCTACACAAGGCGCTGGTGCGGTAGCAATGCTTATTAGTAGCCAACCGAAAATCCTAGCCCTAAGCGATGATACGATTAATTTAACCCAAGACATCTACGATTTCTGGCGTCCAACTGGCCACACTTATCCATTAGTCGACGGACCTTTATCCAATGAAACGTATATTAACTCTTTTAATAAGGTTTATAATCGTTATAGCAAAGAATACCAAGAAAGTTTTGGCGATTTTGCTGCATTAGCTTTTCATATACCTTACACAAAAATGGGTAAAAAGGCATTGCAATCAGTTCTACCACAAGCATCAGAACAAGATGCTACTCGCTTATTAGAGCGCTATGATGAAAGTATTACCTATAGTCGACGTGTTGGTAACTTGTATACTGGTTCCTTATACTTAGGCTTGATTTCCCTCTTAGAAAACAGCACTGCTTTAAAAGCTGGTGACAAGTTAGGTCTTTTTAGTTATGGTTCAGGAGCAGTTTCACAGTTTTTCACTGGTATATTACAATCTGGTTATGAAAAACATCTTTTGAAAGATTATCATCAAGCTCTATTATTACAACGCACTAAGCTAACGATCTCAGACTATGAAAAAATGTTTAATGAATATGTTGATTACAACAAAACAACAACTTTTAATGATGAACTACCATTTAGTATTGCAAAAATTGAAGATAACATCCGCTTTTACCGCAACTAAAAAAAAGACCCAGATCATGTAAACTGATGATGGAATGATTTCCAAAACTTAGACCGAAAATCTAAGTTTTGGAACATCCATACGCATTAATACATGACATGGGTCTCTTTTAATTAGTTCAAATAATTTTTAAAGTAATCATCTAAATCAGCAACAGCAATTTTATCTTCTGTTCCTTTTTCCATATCTTTAATAACTACTTTTTGCTCTTGTACCTCGGTCTCACCAATTACAACTACTAATTTTGCTCCTAAGCGATTCGCGGTTCTAAATTGTGCTTTTAATTTACGAAAATCAATATCTCTTTCACAAACTAAACCTGCATGACGTGCACTTTGAGCAGCAGCTTGTGCTAAAACATTCCCTAATTGATCCATACAAGCTACGTAAACGTCGATAGTTTCATCTACTGGGATTTCCGCCCCTTCTGCTTCGATTGCGATCAGAGCTCTTTCTATCCCTAATGCAAAGCCAAAGCCTGTATCTTTTTCAGCCGGTCCGCCAAACTCACTAATCAAACCATCATAACGTCCACCAGCACAAATTGTCGTTAATACACCGCCGAAACCTTTTGCCTCGCTCATGATTTCAAAAACAGTGTGATTATAGTAATCGAGGCCTCGTACCATTCGGTGATCGACAACATAGGGAATATTTAAGGCATCTAACATGCCTTTTACTTCATTAAAGAAAGTCGCACTATATTCATCTAAATAATCTAAAATCGAAGGTGCGTTTTCCACGATTACTTTATCTTTTTTATCTTTACTATCCAAAACTCGTAATGGATTTTGGTGTAGTCGACGTTTGGAATCTTCACTAAGTTGTTCTTCCACAGTTTCCAAGTAAGCAATTAAAGCATCACGATAACGCATACGGCTTTCTCTATTACCTAAGGTATTGATAACCAGTTTCACATGACGAACACCTAATTTTTGATAAAAATCCAACGCCATCGCCATTGTCTCAACGTCTGTAGCTGGATTTTTACTTCCGATAACTTCCACCCCAATTTGATGGAACTGACGTAAACGTCCTGCTTGTGGTCGTTCATAGCGAAACATTGGCCCCATGTAATAGCCCTTAAATGGATTTACATGTTCTGGACCAAATAATTTATTTTCTACATAACTGCGGACCAATGGTGCTGTTCCCTCTGGTCGCAATGTAATGTGGCGCTCTCCTTTATCGTAGAAATCATACATTTCTTTGGTTACGATATCTGTAGTTTCGCCGACACTTCTGGCAACAACTTCAAAATGTTCAAAAATTGGTGTTCGTAATTCACGAAAATTATATTCACCAAAGACTTTGCGAGCAGTATCTTCAATATATTGCCATTTAGCTGAATTTCCTGGCAAAATGTCCATGGTTCCTTTTGGTTTTTGATATTTCATCAAATAACTCCCTTCAATGATATTCAGAAATACTATATCACTTTCTACAGCGGGTTACTAGCTTGAATCCATTCCAGAATTTATTTATAAGAAATAATAGACTTTTTTAATGGTTAATCTACAATCGGCTTAGGATATTTAATCGCATTTTTCTTTAGTTTTTCAGCAATAATTTCATTAATATCAAAGCCTAAATTGTCTGCTAACATATAGCTATAAATGAGTACATCTGCTATTTCTTCTTTGAGATGTTCTCGTTCAAGATTTCCTTGTTGCGAGGTCTTCCATTGATATATTTCCAACAGCTCACTTGCCTCTAGCGAGATAGATAGAGCCAAGTCTTTTTCATTATGAAAAGGACGCCAATTTCTTTCATCACGAAATTTATTAATTTTTTTCATGGTTTCTTGCATGTCACTCATTATCTTACCTTCTTTTCTTTCTCTTTATTAGTTTGTTCTTCCCCGTATTATTCAATCTACCAGATTGAATAATAAAAAAAAGAGACTAAACAGATGTCTAGTCTCTTTACTTAGGGCGAACGGTGGGAATCGAACCCACGAATGCCGGAGCCACAATCCGGTGCGTTAACCACTTCGCCACGATCGCCATTACCCTATTTAATTTCAAATAAAAAACTAAGATGAAATAACATCTTAGCTCTTTATACCGGCGGCCGGGGTCGAACCGGCACGCCCGTGAGGGCACTGGATTTTGAGTCCAGCGCGTCTGCCAATTCCGCCACGCCGGCATGTCTTTATTAATAGTAGTCTAAGGCGCTAACCGGATTTGAACCGGTGATGAAGGTTTTGCAGACCTCTGCCTTACCACTTGGCTATAGCGCCATTATACTATTATAACAAATATGATTTCAAGTGAAACCAACTGGGGTAGCTGGATTCGAACCAACGCATGAGGGAGTCAAAGTCCCTTGCCTTACCGCTTGGCTATACC